>NZ_JAGPXP010000036.1:0-51282 GCF_018070485.1 Micromonospora sp. C41
GGTGGGGGGCCAGGGGATCTCGGGGGAGGGGTGGAAGGTGATGCCGGCGGTGGCCCAGCGCGGGCCGTGGCCGGCGAGGCGGCTACGGAACCGCTGCCAGTCGTGCGTGGCACGCGGGGACCAGCCCAGCTCCGCGACCGCGGGCAGGCGGGGGAAGAGCATGTACTCGACCTCGGCCCGCGTACTCACCGACTCGGTCCACAGCGGCGCCTCCACGCCCAGCACGGCCTCGGCCGGTACGCCCCGCACGTGGGTGCCCGGATCCCACTCGTACGCCCGGCGCACGTCGATGAGACCCGCCCAGTCGTGCCCGATCGGGGTGTCCGGCGCGTACTTCATGTCCAGGTACGCGTGGTTGGCGGGGGAGAGGATCACCCGGGCGCCCCGGCGTACCGCGTCGGCGGTCTCCGGGTCGTCGCCGTTCGTGCCCCACCACTGCAGGACGCGCCCGTCGACGTGCCCGGCCGGGGCGAGCTGGTGCCAGCCGACCACCGTCTTGCCGGTGGCCTGCACCAGCCGCTGCGCCCGTTCCGCGAAGGCGCGGTAGCTCTCGGCCGGCACCTTGAACGCCTCGTCGCCGCCGAGGTGCAGCCACGGCCCCGGCGTGAGCGCGGCCACCTCGCCGACCACGTCCGCGACGAAGGCGTACGTCCGCTCGTCGGCGGGGTCGACGTAGCTGAACCCGACCTCGGTGCCGGTGTAGGGCGGTGGCGCGACCTTGCCGGGCGCCAGTTCGGGGTACGCGAGAAGCGCCGCGTTGGTGTGGCCGGGCAGGTCGATCTCGGGCACCACGGTGACGTGCCGGCGGGCCGCGTACGCGACGATGCGCCGGTAGTCGTCGCGGGAGTACCAGCCGCCGGGGCCGCCGCCGACAGCTGTCGCCCCGCCTACTTCGGTGAGCCGGGGCCAGGAGTCGACGGCGATCCGCCAGCCCTGGTCGTCGGTGAGGTGCAGGTGCAGGTGGTTGAGCTTGTACCGGGCCAGGTGGTCGACCACCCGCAGCACGTCCTCGACGGGGAAGAAGTGCCGGGCCACGTCGAGCATGGCGCCCCGATAGGGGAAACGCGGACGGTCGACGACCGTGCCGCCGGATACTGCCCAGCGGGTGGCGACCGGCGTGGGGCTCTCGATCGCCGCCGGCAGGAGCTGCCGTAGCGTCTGCGCGCCGTGGAACAGGCCGGCCGGGGTGGCGGCGGTGATCCGGACGCCGGTGGCGGTCACGTCGAGGTGGTAGCCCTCGCCCTCGAGCCCGCCGACGGCCGGCCCGCCGGAGCCGTCGTCCGTCGCCCGGGTCCCGGGAGCAGCGGCGGCATCCGGGGCGGACGGGGACAGCGTGAGCGTCAGCGGGCCGTCCCCCCGGGCGGGGACGTCGGTGACCGGCAGCGGGAAGCCGGTGGCCGGACGCAGCCAGGCGGCGAGCTGCTCGGCCACGTCCCGCCCGGCGGGGCTGACCCGCAGCGCCGCGTCCGCTCCCAGCGTGAAGTCGCCCGCGGGGTCCGGGAACACCTGCTCGGGCGCGGGCACCACGTCGTCGAGCCGGACCGGCGCCGGTCCGGCGAGCACCTCGGTGGCACGGCCCGCGGCGACACGCGCCAGCTCGGCGGCAGGCGTCGCCACGCCGGGCAGCAATTCACCCGACGTGCTGGTGGGACGGGTGTCGGTCGGCTCCGGCCCGGTCTCCGGGGCGGTGGGTGTGGTCGGCACGGCGACGGCTCCGAGGGGTGTATTCGCGCGGGATATGGCAAAGGTGAGGATCCGCGGGACGCAGTCAGTCAAGAGTACGAGGGGAAGCGGAATTGCGTGATCGTGCTCGTGGAAGCGTTCCCAACAACCCGTACGAACGCGCATAGTGGCGACCGTTGTGCCGAAAGTCACCGAACGCTCCCAGGTTTCACGAAACTCGCCTAGCCTTCGGCCCACCGACGCTGACGAGCCGGGATTACCGGTGGTCACTCCCGGGGTATGTCCGAACTAAACCTTCGTTAAGTGTCAATGGCGCGCGTTGGAGGCTCTGGTGGAAGCGCAGGAATCGGGCGAGCACAAGTACGTGTACGACTTCGCCGAGGGCAACAAGGATTTGAAGGATCTGCTCGGCGGCAAGGGGGCCAACCTGGCCGAGATGACCAACCTCGGCCTGCCGGTTCCGCCCGGCTTCACGATCACCACCGAGGCCTGCAAGGCGTACCTGACGACCGGGCGTGAGCCCGACGGCCTGGCCGCGCAGATCGAGGCGCACCTGGAGTCCCTGGAGCGCGAGATGGGCCGCCGCCTCGGCGACCCGGACGACCCGCTGCTGGTCTCGGTACGCTCCGGCGCCAAGTTCTCCATGCCCGGCATGATGGAGACCGTCCTCAACGTGGGTCTCAACGACCGCAGCGTGGTCGGCCTCAGCAACCAGGCGGGTGGGAACGACAGGTTCGCCTGGGACTCGTACCGCCGGCTGATCCAGATGTTCGGCAAGACCGTCTGCGAGGTGCCGGGCGAGGAGTTCGAGCACGCGCTGGACGAGATCAAGAGCGCCAAGGGCACCCACAACGACCTCGACCTGGACGCCGACGACCTGCGGGGGCTGGTCGACGCGTACAAGAAGATCTTCGTCAAGCACACCGGCCGCGAGTTCCCGCAGGAGCCGCGCGAGCAGCTCGACCTCGCCATCCGCGCGGTCTTCGACTCGTGGAACGCGGAGCGGGCGATCCTCTACCGCCGCCAGGAGCGCATCCCGGCCGACCTGGGCACCGCCGTCAACGTGGTGGCGATGGTCTTCGGCAACCTCGGCCCCGACTCGGGCACCGGCGTCGCGTTCACCCGCGACCCGGGCAGCGGCGCGCAGGGCATCTACGGCGACTACCTGGCCAACGCCCAGGGCGAGGACGTGGTCGCCGGCATCCGCAACACCGTGCCGTTGCAGGAGCTGGAGCAGCTCGACAAGACCTCCTACGACCAGCTGCTCGGCATCATGGCCCGGCTGGAGGAGCACTACAAGGACCTCTGCGACATCGAGTTCACCATCGAGCGCGGCAAGCTCTGGATGCTGCAGACCCGGGTCGGCAAGCGCACCGCCGCCGCCGCGTTCGTCATCGCCGGGCAGCTCGTCGACGAGGGTCTGATCGACCTGGACGAGGCGCTGCACCGGGTCAACGGCGCGCAGCTCGCCCAGCTGATGTTCCCGCGCTTCCAGCTCGACCACGAGTTCGAGGCGGTCGCCAAGGGCATCGGCGCCTCCCCGGGCGCCGCGTCCGGCAAGGTCGTCTTCACCTCGGCCCGGGCGGTCGAGCTGGCCGCCGAGGGCGAGGCGGTCATCCTGGTCCGCCGGGAGACCAACCCGGACGACCTCAACGGCATGATCGCCGCCAAGGGCATCCTGACCTCCCGAGGCGGCAAGACCAGCCACGCCGCGGTGGTGGCCCGCGGCATGGGCAAGACCTGCGTCTCCGGCGCCGACGAGCTGGACGTGAACGTGCCGGCGAAGAGGTTCACCGTGGGCGACCACGTGGTGAACGAGGGCGACGTGGTCTCGATCGACGGCACCACCGGCAAGGTGTACCTCGGCGAGGTGCCGGTCATGCCGTCCGAGGTGGTGCAGTACTTCGAGGGCGAACTCGACCCGGAGCACACCGACGACGCGCTGGTCCGCTCCGTACACCGGATCATGACGCACGCCGACGCGGCGCGGCGGCTGCGCGTGCGCACGAACGCCGACACCGGCGCGGACGCGGCCCGGGCCCGGCGCTTCGGCGCCGAGGGCATCGGCCTGTGCCGCACCGAGCACATGTTCCTCGGTGACCGGCGCGAGCTGGTCGAGCGGCTCATCCTGGCCTCCGGCGCGCGGGAGCGGGAGGACGCGCTCGCGGCGCTGCTGCCGCTGCAGCGGGCCGACTTCATCGAGATCTTCCGGGAGATGGACGGCCTGCCGGTCACCGTGCGGCTGATCGACCCGCCGCTGCACGAGTTCCTGCCCCCGCTGGAGCAGCTCGCGGTGAACGTCGCGGTCGCGCAGGAGCGCGGTGAGGACGTCGCGAAGGAGGAGGCGCTGCTCGCCGCCGTCCGGCGGATGCACGAGGAGAACCCGATGCTGGGCCTGCGCGGCGTCCGGCTCGGCCTGGTCATCCCGGGCCTGTTCGCCATGCAGGTCCGCGCGATCGCCGAGGCCGCCGTGGCGGTCGTCCGCGACGGCGGCAAGGCCTGCCCGGAGATCATGGTGCCGCTCGTCGGGGCCGTGCAGGAGCTGGAGACGGTACGCGCCGAGGCCGAGCGGATCATCGCCGAGGTGGTCGGGGACAGCGGCGTCGAGGTGCTGATCGGCACGATGATCGAGGTGCCCCGGGCGGCGCTGACCGCCGGGCAGATCGCCGAGGCGGCCGAGTTCTTCTCCTTCGGCACCAACGACCTGACCCAGATGGGCTGGGGCTTCTCTCGCGACGACGTGGAGGGCGCGTTCTTCTGGCGCTACCTGGAGCTGGGCATCTTCGGCATCTCGCCGTTCGAGTCGATCGACACCGACGGCGTCGGCCGGCTGGTCCGCATCGCCGCCGAGGAGGGCCGGGCGGCCCGCCCGGGCCTGAAGCTGGGCGTCTGCGGCGAGCACGGCGGTGACCCGGACTCGGTGCACTTCTTCCACGAGGTCGGCCTGGACTACGTCTCCTGCTCGCCGTTCCGGGTGCCGGTGGCGCGCCTGGAGGCCGGCCGGGCGGCGATCACCACCACCGGCTCCGACTCCCGCTGACGCCGACGCGGGGCCGCCGGTGTTCATCGACGGCCCCGCGTACCGCCTGGCGCGCCTTTCCGGCCTCCTCGGCGTAACCTGAGCTTCCGCCACGTGTCGATCAGGAGGGGTGGGCGCATGACCGCCGTCTGGGAGAACCTGACCATCGACGCCCGGGACCCGTCCCGGCTCGCCAGTTGGTGGGCGGAGGCGCTCGGTTATCAGGTGGTCACCGACAAGCCGGACGAGGTGGAGATCCGCCGCACCCCCGACACGCTGCCCGGTCTCGTCTTCGTCCCGGTCGCCGGGCCGAAGGAGGGGAAGAACCGGCTGCACATCGACCTGCGCCCGGCCGACCTGGAGGCCGAGGTCGAGCGCCTGGTCGACATGGGCGCGCGGCACGTCGACATCGGCCAGGGAGACGTGGAGTGGACGGTGCTCGCCGACCCGGAGGGCAACGAGTTCTGCGTTCTCCGGGGGAAGTGAGCGGCGACGCGGCGCGGCTGGTCGACGAGGCGCCGAAGGACACCGGGTACGGCCGGTCGCCGTTCGAGCGGGACCGTGCCCGGGTGCTGCACTCGGCGGCGTTCCGGCGGCTCGCCGCGAAGACGCAGGTGCACACCGCCGGCACCGACGACTTCCTGCGTACCCGCCTGACCCACTCGCTGGAGGTCGCGCAGATTGCCCGCGAGATGGGCGCCCGCCTCGGCTGCGACCCGGACGTGGTGGACACCGCCGGGCTGGCCCACGACCTGGGCCACCCGCCGTTCGGGCACAACGGCGAGTACGCGCTGGACGAGCTGGCCGCCGCCTGCGGCGGGTTCGAGGGCAACGCGCAGACGCTGCGGGTGCTCACCCGGCTGGAGGCCAAGGTGCTCACAGCGGACGGGCGTTCGGCCGGGCTGAACCTGACCCGGGCCGCGCTGGACGCGGTGAGCAAGTACCCGTGGCCGCGCCGCCCCGGTGAGCGCAAGTTCGGCGTGTACGCCGACGACCGCCCGGTCTTCGACTGGCTGCGCGAGGGCGCGCCGCCCGGCACCCGGCGCTGCCTGGAGGCCCAGGTGATGGACTGGGCCGACGACGTGGCGTACTCGGTGCACGACGTCGAGGACGGCATCCACGGCGGGTACGTCGACCTGCGCCCGCTGCTGGCCGACGCGGACGAACGGCGGGCGCTCTGCGCCGACGTGTCCGCCACGTACTCGGGTGAGGCACCGGAGGACCTGGGCGAGGTGCTCGCCGACCTGCTCGCCGACCCGGTGCTCGCCCCGCTGGCCGCGTACGACGGCAGCCACCGTGCGCTCGCCGCGCTGAAGGCCACCACGAGCGTGCTCACCGGCCGGTTCGTCTCCCGCGTGGTGGCCGCCACGCAGCAGCGCCACGGTCCCGGCCCGCACCGCCGCTACGCCGCCGACCTGGAGGTGCCGCGCCGGACCCGGGCGCAGTGCGCGCTGCTCAAGGGCATCGCGCTGCGGTACGTGATGCGCCGCCCCGGTGCCGAGGGCCGGTACGCGCGGCAGCGCGACGTCCTGGCCGGGCTGGTGACGGCGCTGCTGGACCGGGCGCCGGACGCGCTCGACCCGGTGTTCGCGCCGTTGTGGCGGGACGCGGCGGACGACGCCGGACGGCTGCGCGTGGTGATCGACCAGGTCGCCTCGCTCACCGATCCGGCCGCGCTTGCCTGGCACGCCCGCCTGGTGTCGCCGAGCTGACCGGATCACCCCGGCGAGCTTAGGTTAGCCTAAGTGGCATGACGGACCGCCCGAAGAAGCTCACCGCCGCCACGGTCGTCCGGACCACGCGGCCCACCCCACACCTGATCCGCCTGGTCCTGGGCGGTCCCGAGCTGGCCGGGCTGCCGGTGGGCGCGTACACCGACCACTACGTGAAGTTCGTCTTCCCGCCGGCCGGGGTGACCTACCCGTACCCGGTCGACCTGGCGACGATCAAGCGGGAGTTCCCGGCGGAGCAGTGGCCGCGCCTGCGCGCGTACACGGTGCGGGCCTGGGACGCCGCGGCGGGTGAGATGACGGTGGACGTGGTGCACCACGGCGACGAGGGGCTGGCCGGGCCGTGGGCGGCGGCGCTGCGTCCCGGCGACCGGGTGTTGTTCACCGGGCCGGGCGGCGCGTACGCGCCGGACCCGGCCGCCGACTGGCACCTGCTGGCGGGCGACGAGAGCGCGCTGCCGGCCATCGCCGCCGCCCTGGAGCGGCTGCCGGCGGGCGCGCGGGCGAAGGTGTACGTCGAGGTCGGCGGCCCGGCCGACGAGCTGCCCCTGACCAGTGCGGGCGCTGTCGAGGTGTGCTGGCTGCACCGCGACGGCCGCCCGTACGGCGAGCCGCTGGTCGAGGCGGTACGGGCGCTGGAGTTCCCGCCCGGCCGGGTGCACGCGTTCGTGCACGGCGAGGCCGGCGCGGTGAAGGAGCTGCGGCGGCTGCTGCGGGTCGAGCGCGGCGTGCCCCGGGGCGACCTGTCCATCTCCGGCTACTGGCGGCAGGGCCTTGACGACGAGGGCTGGCGCTCCACCAAGCCGGCCTGGAACGCCGCGGTGGAGGCCGAGGAGGCCACCGCCGTCCCCTCCTGACCGCCCTCGCCGCTCGCCGCCCGCCGCCCCCGCTCCCGACGGCGATCTTGGAGTTGTGGCGCCTCTGATACCGGTGCGAAGCAGGAATTCCGGGCGCCACAACTCCATGATCGACGGTACGGCCTGCGTACCCAAGCCACCGGCACCCGGGCCCCGGCTCCGCCGCTCCGGCCTGGCCACTGCGGGGGTACCTCGGTTTGTAGCATAGGTGCTACATTTCGAGGCATGACTGCGGTCGAACTTCCTGGGGCCGTCGCGTCCCCCCGACCGCCCGACGAGGATCTCGTCCTCGACGTGCGGGATCTGCGTATGCGCTACGGCGCCGTCGACGTGCTGCACGGCGTCGACCTGACCGCCCGGCGGGGCGAGGTGGTGGCGCTGCTCGGGCCCAACGGCGCCGGCAAGACCACCACCATCGAGATCCTCGAAGGCTTCCGGCTGCCCTCGGCCGGCACGGTGCGCGTGCTCGGCAGCGACCCGGCCCGCGGCGACGAGCGGTGGCGCGCGCGGCTGGGCGTGGTGCTCCAGTCCTGGCGCGACCACGGCAAGTGGCGGGTGCGGGAGCTGCTCGCGCACCTCGGCGACTTCTACGCGCCGTACGGCACCGACCGGATCCCGCGCCCGTGGCCGGTCGACGAGCTGCTGGAGACGGTGGGCCTGACCGCGCACGCCGGCAGCCGGGTGGCGCGGCTCTCCGGCGGTCAGCGCCGCCGGCTGGACGTGGCTGTCGGCATCGTCGGCCGCCCGGAGCTGCTGTTCCTGGACGAGCCCACTGTCGGCTTCGACCCGGCCGCCCGGCGCGAGTTCCACGAACTGGTGCACCGCCTGGCCGACCTGGACGAGACCACCATCGTGCTGACCACGCACGACCTGGCCGAGGCGGAGAAGCTGGCCGACCGCATCCTCATCCTGGCCGGCGGCCGGATCATCGCCGAGGGGTCGCCCGACCAGCTCGCCCGGCGCGTCGCGGGGGACGCCGAGGTGCGCTGGACCCGTGACGGCGAGCGGTACGTGCACGCCACCGCCGACGCCACCGCGTTCCTGCGCGACCTGCTCCGCGAGCACGGCGACCGGATAGGCGAGCTGGAGGTGCGCCGGGCCAGCCTGGAGGACGCGTACCTGGCGCTGGTGCACGAGGAGGAGACCGGCATCCGGACCGGCCGGGCCGAGCGGGTGTGGCAGCAGGAGGCGGACCGATGAACCCGACCACGAACGCGCTACGGGCCGGGCTGCGGCGCGGCGTGATCGAGTTGCGCGCGACGTTCACAAACGGCCAGGATCTCTGGACCTACTTCTTCCCCACCGTGGTGCTGCTGATCGCGGTGTTCTGGATGCGCGGCTCGACGGTGCCGGGCACCGACTTCTCGCTCGGCGCCCGTACGCTGCCCAGCGCGCTCGGGATGGGCCTGCTCTTCGGCGGCCTGCTCGGGCTGGCCAACCAGCTCGTCATCGACCGGGAGGACGGCACGCTGCTGCGCGCCAAGGCCATCCCGGACGGCATGCTCGGCTACCTGGTCGGCAAGATCGTGCTGGTCTCGGCGGTCGCGCTGATCGGCGTGGTCATCCAGCTCACGCCCGGGCTGTTCTTCCTGGACGGGCTGCGGCTCGGCGACCCGGGCGCCTGGCTCACGCTGGCCTGGGTGGTGCCGCTCGGGCTGGTGGCGACGCTGCCGCTGGGCGCGGTGATCGGCTCGCTGATCGAGAACCCGCGCAACATGGGCCTGGTGGTGATGCCGATCTTCGGCCTGATCGCGCTGTCCGGCATCTTCTATCCGATCAACGGCCTGCCCGGCTGGCTGCAGGGCGTCGCCCAGGTGTTCCCGCTCTACTGGCTAGGCTTGGGCATGCGCTCGGCGCTGCTCCCCGGCGACCTGGCAGCAGTCGAACTCGGCGGCTCCTGGCGGCACCTGGAGACGGTCGGCGTGCTCGGCGCCTGGGCGGTGCTCGGGCTCGTGCTGGCCCCGGTGGTGCTGCGCCGGATGGCCCGCCGGGAGTCCGGCTCGCGGGTCGCGGCCCGGCGGGAGCGGGCCATGCAGCGGGTCGGATGAGAGGGCGTCGATGAGCGAGACCGTGCACAACCGGATCGCGGTGCTGCGCGCCGAACGGGGCATCTCCCGGCGGCAGCTCGCCGACGCGCTCGGTGTGCACTACCAGACCGTCGGTTACCTGGAGCGCGGCGAGTTCCGGCCCAGCCTGCACCTGGCGCTGCGCATCGCCGCGTACTTCGAGGTGCCGGTCGAGGTGGTCTTCTCCATCGAGCCGTTCCCGCGTATCGGCGACCCCGCGGCGGCCCGCTCGGCCTGAGCCGGCGGGGACGGGCGTGGTCGGCCACACGCCCGTCCCCCCGGCCGCCGGATCGTCGGTCCGGCAGGGCAGGATGTACGCCGAGGGGGTGGCGGTCATGGCGGGGCGGATCCGGGACGAGGACATCGCGCTGGTCCGCGAGCGCACCGCCATCGCGGACGTCATCTCCGAGGTGGTGACGCTCAAGTCGGCCGGTGGCGGCAACCTCAAGGGGCTCTGCCCGTTCCACGACGAGAAGAGCCCGTCGTTCAACGTCTCGCCCGCCCGCAACGTGTTCTACTGCTTCGGCTGCGGGGTCGGCGGCGACGCGATCAAGTTCCTGATGGACGCCGAGCACCTCAGCTTCGTCGAGTCCGTCGAGCGGCTGGCCGCCCGCGCCGGCATCCAGTTGCGCTACGTCGAGGACGACAGGTCCGCGCCGCGTCCCCGCCCGCAGCAGGGGCAGCGGCAGCGCCTGGTGGCCGCGCACGCCGCCGCCGTCGACTTCTACCGGGCCCAGCTCACCACCGCCGGCGCGCGCCCGGCCCGCGAGTTCCTCGCCGGGCGCGGCTTCGACCGGTCCGCCGCCGAGCGGTACGGCTGCGGCTTCGCCCCCGACGGGTGGGACCTGCTCACCAAGCACCTGCGCCAGCAGGGCTTCACCCACGACGAGCTGGTCACCGCCGGGCTGTCCCGCCCGGCCCGCTCCGGTTCGCTGATCGACAGGTTCCGCCGCCGCCTGATGTGGCCGATCCGGGACATCACCGGTGACGTGATCGGCTTCGGCGCCCGCAAGCTGTTCGACGACGACGACGGCCCGAAATACCTGAACACCCCCGAGACGCCGATCTACAAGAAGTCGCACGTGCTCTACGGCATCGACCAGGCCAAGCGGGAGATCGCCAAGCAGGGCAAGGTGGTGGTGGTCGAGGGCTACACCGACGTGATGGCCTGTCACCTCGCCGACGTGCCGACGGCGGTGGCGACCTGCGGCACGGCGTTCGGCGGCGACCACATCTCGGTGCTGCGCCGGGTGCTGTTCGACAGCGACGAACGGGCCGGCGAGATCATCTTCACCTTCGACGGCGACGCCGCCGGGCAGAAGGCCGCGTTGCGCGCGTTCGAGGACGACCAGCGCTTCGTCGGGCGTACCTTCATCGCGGTCAGCCCCGACAACATGGACCCGTGCGAGCTGCGCCTGGCAAAGGGCGACCTGGCCGTGCGTGACCTGGTGGCCCGCCGCGAGCCGCTGGTCGACTTCGCGCTCCGGCACGTGATCAGCCGGTTCGACCTGGACACCGTCGACGGCCGGGTCGAGGCCATGCGTCGCGCCGCGCCGCTCGTGGCGAAGATCAAGGACCGGGAGAAGCGCCCGGAGTACGTGCGCAAGCTCGCCGGCGACCTCGGCATGGAGATCGAGCCGGTGCAGCGCGCGGTGCTCAACGCGGCACACGGGCCGCAGGCCGGCGGCGCCGCGCCCGCCGCCCCGGCCCGCCCCGGCCGGGCCACGCCCGCTGTGGACAGTCCGCGTTCCATGGTGGAGCGGGAGGCGCTCAAGCTGGCGTTGCAGGAGCCGGTGCTGGCCGGTCCGATGTTCGACGCGGTCGAGGTGACCGACTACCAGCACCCGGTGCACGTCGCGGTACGCGCCGCCGTGGCGGCGGCCGGCGGAGCGTCCACTGCCACCGGCGGCGCGGTCTGGATCGAACGGGTCCGCGACGCCTGCGACGACCTGGCCGGGCAGGCGCTCATCGGCGAGCTGGCGGTGGAGCCGCTGCGCATCGACGGCGAGCCGGACCCGAGGTACGTCTCGATCACCATGGCCCGGCTCCAGTGGAGTTCGGTCACCGGCCGCATCCGTGACCTCAAGTCGAAGATCCAGCGGGTCAACCCGGTGAGCAACAAGGACGAGTACTTCGCCCTGTTCGGGGAACTGCTGTCGCTGGAACAGCACGCACGGGCACTGCGCGAGCAGGCCGCCGGAGGATTGTGATGGGACTGTTCAACCGCCGGCCGAAACTGCCGTCCGCCGACCGGCCGCCGCTGGCCGCCGACGAGCGGGTGCTCGCCTGGGCCGCCGCCGGCACCGGCGAGGGCGGCAACGACGGCGTGCTGGTCGCCAGCAACCGTGGCCTCTGGCTGCCCGGCCGGGTGGAGCGCCTCGGCTGGCACGACATCCTCAAGGCGGTCTGGTCCGGCCGCGAGCTGACTGTCACCCCGGCCGAGCCGGTCGCCGAGCGCGACGGCTACCTGGTGGTGGCGGACGGCCTCCCCGAGACGTACCTGCTCGTCGACCCGGGTGACCTGCCGCACCAGGTCCGGGACCGGGTCACCGGCTCGGTGGCGTACACCTCGCACCACGAGATGCCCGGCGGCTCCGGGCGGATCGCGGCCCGGCGGGTGCCCGGCGTCGACGGGCTGACCTGGACGGTCCGCTACGACCCGGGGACGCCCACCGACGACGAGGACGTGGCCGCCGAGACCGCCCGGCTGGTCGCAGCGGCGCGGGCCGCCACCACCCCCGCCGACGTCTGAGGTCTACACCTTGAGGACGTCGACCTCGTAGAGCGGGATGGAGGCGTCGCGGGTGATGGCCCAGAGCGCGACGTGGGTGTCCAGCAGCAGGGTCATGCGCCGATCCCGAAGTCGGCGGCGATCTCGGCGTTGGTCTGTGGCGAATCCCAGTCACCCGAGAGGTCCACCTGCCCCGCGAGGGAGCCGATCGCCGTGCGGTCGGTCCGGCGCACCAGCGGTACGACCTTCGCCACGGGGGTGCCCGCCCGGTCGATGATGATCTCTTCGCCGCGTTCCACCCGCTCGATGATGCGCGACAGGTGGGTCTTGGCATCATGCATGTTGTAGTGCACAGCCTCAGCCGACATGGCGCGCCCTCCTCGGTTAGCTAAGCTCTTAGTTTAGGCACGTGGGCGGGCGCCGTCGAGGAAGAGCGCGACGACCCGTGCGGGGCCGGTCTCGTCGGTGAGGTCGGCCGCACGGGCCAGGTGCAGGAACGCGTTCATCAGGAACTCCGGTTCGCCGGTGACCGCGCCCTCGGCGCGGGCGTCGGCGAAGAACCGGGTCACCGGGGCCAGCATCAGGTCGACGTAGAGGCCCGAGACGTGCTCGCTGGTCTCGGCGGAGACGAGCGGCAGCGTGTCGTAGATGCGCTGCTCGAACGTGATCGCGTCGCCGTGCTGCCCGGCGGCGACGGTGGCGAGCGCGTGCAGCCGGTGCGGCACGTCGCCGGGGCCGGCCAGCGCCGCCGAGATCCTGCCGCCGACGTCCCGGATGTACCGCTCCGCCACCGCGATGTAGAGGTCCTCCTTGCCGCCCGGGAAGTGGTGGTAGATGGACGGCTTCTGGATGCCGACGCTGCGGCCGACGCCGACCAGGGAGATGCCCTGGTAGCCGGTCGCGGCGAGCTGTTCGGCGAAGGCGTCCATGATCTGGGTGCGGGTGTCGCTCATCGGTTCTTCCTGGCGTGGTGGAGGGCGAGGGCGCAGGCGGCGGTTCCGGCGACGGTGAGGGCGGCGAGCGCCGCGACGCCGATCGGGGCCGCGGCGAGCGGCGTGCCGCCGCCGAGCTGCCGGGCGGTGTCGACGATATAGGTGAGCGGGTTGACCGTGGCGATCACCCGCATCCAGCCGGCGAGTTCGTCGACCGGCGCGAACACGCCGGTGAAGAACGACAGGCCGAACACGACGAGCGTGACCAGGTTGGTGGTGGACGCCGAGTCCGACCGGATGGCGAGCGCCGTGCTCAGCAGCGCGAGCGCGAGCATCAGCAGGAGCATTCCGGCGACGCCGGACCAGCTCGCCGGCCGGTAGCCGATCGCGACGGCCCCGGCGACGGTCACCGCCATCTGGAGTACGACAGCGAGCAGCGCGGCGACGACCGGGCCGACGAGGAACGGCGTCGTGGTCCCGTGGGCGAGCCGGAGGCGGTCCAGGTATCCGCTGGTGATGTCGCCCAGCACGAGCGTGCCGGCCGCGCCCGCGCCGGTGGCGACGCCGGTGAGCAGGATCAGCGGCAGCAGGAACGCGATGAAGCTTGTCCCGCCCAGATAGGTGCTGCCCACGGCGTCGAGCTGCCCGGCGTAGACGAGCAGGAAGAACAGGGACTGGGCGATCGGGGCCACGAGCAGCGCCGGGGTACGGAGCACGGCCCGGGTCGAGCGTCTGATCGCCGCGAGGACGACCGGGGCCGAAGATCGGCGGGGCGGGGTGAGCGCGAGCGGGAGCACGGTGTCGGGCCTTTCGGGGTGCGGTGGGGGCGCGCCTCAGCGAGCGGCGAGGGCGACGAAGACGTCGTCGAGGGAGGGCTCGGTGAGATGGAGCCGGGTGACGTCGGCGGCGATCGCGCCGGCTTCGTGCAGGGCAGCGGTCAGCGCGCGGGGGTCGTCGGGGACGCTGAGGCGTACCCGGTCCGGGTGGTCGGGGTCGGCGCGGAACCCGGCTTCGGACGCGGCGACGAGCGCGGTCGCGGCGGCGGCGTCGGACAGGTCGAGCGTGAGCGTTCGGGCGCCGACGCGCCCCTTGAGCGACGCCGGTGGGCCCTGGGCGACCACCCGGCCGTCCCGTAGCACGGCGATCTCCGTGGCCAGCACGTCGGCCTCGTGCAGGTCCTGGGTCGAGATGAGCAGCGAGGTGCCGCTGTGGTTGAGGCGGGTCAGCTCGGTCCAGAAGTCGATGCGTGCGAGCGGGTCCAGGCCGGTGGTCGGCTCGTCCAGGATCACCACTGCGGGCTCGGCGACGAGCGCCACCGCCAGGTCCAGCTTGCGGCGGGTGCCGCCGGAGAGCTTGGCCACCCGGGACGAGCGGTGCTCGCCCAGCCCGAACAGGTCGACGAGTTCCCGCGTGCGGCGGGCCCGCTGCCGGCGGCCGAGCCCGAGCGCCACGCCGTGGAAGTCGAGCACCTCCGCCGGGGTGGCGAGGGGGTCCAGCGCGTTGGACTGCGGCGCCAGGCCGATCAGCCGCCGTGCGTCCCGCGCCTGGGTCACGGTGTCGAAGCCGCCGACGCGCACCGAGCCCGAGGTCGGGGTGCGCAGGGTGGCGATGATCTCCAGCAGCGTGGACTTGCCGGCGCCGTTGTGGCCGAGCACGACGAACCGGCTGCCCGGCGCGACGGCGAGGTCGAGCGAGCGCAGGGCGTCGCGTGTCCCGTAGGTCTTGGTCAGGGCGGAGGCGAGGACGAGCGGGGTCATGCCCGCCACCCTACCGACCGGTCGGTAGGGTGGCCAAATCCGGTTGTCGACCTGCCCTGCCGCCGCTAGCGTCGCGGCATGTTCGCCACCGAGCGTGTACGGCTGCGCCCGCCCACCCCCGACGACGCGCCGGACCTGTTCCGCCTGCACAGCGACCCGGAGCTGCGCCTGATCACCGACGGCGGGCCGTTCCTGCCGTACCACGTCGGCCAGGTCCGGGCCCGGCTGGAGAAGCGCGCCGCCGAGCAGCCGGAAGCCGGCGATCCGGTGACACTGCTGGCCGAGACCGTCGCCGACGGCACGTTCCTCGGCACCGGCGTGCTGTGGGGGATCAACACCTTCAACGGGTACGCCCACCTCGGCATCACGCTGCTGCCCGAGGCGCGCGGCCAGGGCTACGGCGCCGAGGTGATCCGGCTGCTCTGCCGGTACGGCTTCCGCAACCGCAACCTGCGGCGCCTGGAGATCGAGACGCTGGCCGGCAACACGGCGATGCGGCGTACCGCCGAGCGGTGCGGCTTCGTCCACGAGGGCACCCAGCGCGACCGCGAGTACGACGGCGACGGCTTCGCCGACATGGCGCTCTACGGTCTGCTGCGGAGCGACTGGACGCCGTAGCGGGGCCGCGCCGCGCTCAGCCGCCGTCGCGGTAGAACCGGGCCGCGCCCGGGTGCAGCGGGATCGGGCCGGTCGCGGCCGCGCTGGCCCGGTTGAAGTTCGCCGCCTCCGGGTGCACCTGGATCAGATCGCCCTGCCAGGTGAAGAGCACCCGGGTCAGGTCGTACGCGAGTTGCTCCGGCATGTCCGCCGCCACCAGGATCACGTTCGCCACCGTGATGGTGGGCGTCGGCTCGGCCGTGCCGTAGACCTCCTTCGGCAGCGTGGCGGTGGTGTAGACGCCGCCGAACCGGGCGCTCAGCGGCTCGATCAGGTCGTTCAGCGGCAGCAGCCGGAACTTCCCGGGCGCGGAGGAGAGCAGGTCCTTCACGCCGGGCGTGGGCAGGCCGCCGGAGAAGAACATGGCGTCCAGCGTGTTCGCCCGCATCCGCTTGACCGTCTCCGGCAACGACAGGTTGAGCCGCTGGATGCCGGCGTTCGGGTCGATGCCGCCGGCGGTGAGCAGACGCCCGGCGATGATGTCGGTCCCGGACTTCGGCGAACCGGTCGAGACGCGCTTGCCGCGCAGATCGGCGAAGCTGTTGATCTTGCCGTCGCTGCGGACGATCACGTGCGTGTAGTTGCTGTAGACGCGGGCCAGCGCACGTACCGGCTGCGGTTGCTTGTCGAACGCCCCGCGGCCGTCGACCGCGTCCGCCGCCGTGTCGGCCAGGCTGAACGCGATCTCCATGTCGCCGCCGGCCACCCGGGTGATGTTCTCCACCGACGCGCCGGTCGGCTCCGCGCGCGCCTCGTACCCGGGCACGTGCCGGGTGATCAGATCGGCGTACCCGCCGCCGAGCTGGTAGTAGACGCCTGTGGTGTTGCCGGTGGCCAGGAAGATCCGCCCGCCGTGCCACGCCTGCCCAGTGGTGTCCTCGGCGCCGCAACCGGCCACCAGCACCGTCGCCAGCAGCGCCGCCACCAGCCGCGCCGGGCGGCCGCTCACCGGCGGACCGCCGGTTCCAGCGCCTCCGCCACCCGCTGCACCAGCGTCGCCGTCTCGTAACCGATCTGGCCCAGGTCGCAGCCGGGCGCGGCCAGCACGCCGAGCAGCGCCCGTTCCCCGACCGCCATCACCAGCATCACACCGCCGTCCATGTCGACGATCTGCTGGCGTACCCGGCCGGCGGACATCAGCCGGGCCGCGCCCACGGTAAGGCTCGCCAAGCCGCTGATCACCGCTGAGAGCTGGTCGACCTGGTCCGGGGAGAGATCCGGCGAGGACGCCAGCCGCAGTCCGTCCTCGGAGACCGCGAGCGCGTGCGAGACGTCCGGCACCTGCTCGGCGAAGTTCGCCAGCAGCCAGTCGAGCCCGGTGGAAGCGGGTGGATTCATGGTCTTCTCCCGTTGGGTGGTGTGGTGTTCGGGGCACGGCGCGTCGCGCTGGCCACCCCCTCGGCGAGGGCGGACAGCCGGGCGCGTACCACTTCGGGGTCGAGCAGGTCGGTCGCGGGCGGCGGCGCGGTGACGGCGGGCATCGGTCCCGGCAGATGCCCGCCCACCGGCCGCCGGGGCAGCCCGGCGGCGGTGGTCGACACCGGCGCCGGTGGCACGCTCACCGGCCGGATCCGCGCCGCGCTCGGCGCCAGCAGCGCGCCACCCGGCGCCCGGACCGTGGCCACGCCGCGCGCCGGCCCGCCGGCCGTCGGGGCGCTGGTGACCAGGTCGCGGGAACCGCCCTGCGGCCGCAGGACGGGCGCGTTCTTGAACCACGGCGCGCCGCGCCCGTGCGGGCGCCGCTCGGCCGGCGGCCGGGACGCCACCGACTCGACCCGGGTCAGCACCGACTCCGGTACGTCCACCTGCGCCACCGTGCCGGTGCCGGGGTTGTGCAACTGCACCCGGATCCCGTGCCGGGCGGCCAGGTGGGCCACCACGTGCAGGCCCATGCTGCCGGCGGCGGCGCTGGACAGGGTGGCCGGCGCGGCGAGCCGTTCGTTGATCTCGGCCAGCCGGCTCTCGCTGATGCCGATGCCCTGGTCGTGCACGCGCAGCACCAGCCCGTCGACGGTGCGCCGGCCGTCCACCAGCACCCGGGCCTCCGGCGGCGAGTAGACGGTGGCGTTCTCCAGCAACTCGGCCAGCAGATGCACCAGGTTGCCGGCCGCAGCGCCGTGCACCGCCGCGGTCGGCACGTCGATCTCCACCCGCGGATAGTCCTCGATCTCGGAGGCCGCCGCCCGTGCCACGTCGTCCAGCAGCAACGCGCCCTCGTGCCCCCGGCCCGGCTCGCCACCGGCGAGGACCAGCAGGTTCTCCCCGTTGCGCCGCAGCCGGGCGGCCAGGTGGTCCAGCGCGAAGAGCCGGGCCAGCGCGTCCGGATCGGTCTCCTCGCGTTCGAAGTCGTCGAGCAGCCGCAACTGCCGGGTGATCAGCGTCCGGATGCGCCGGGCCAGCGCCTCCGCCATCCGGGTCACGTCCAGCCGCAACTCCGCCTGCTGCCCGGCGAGCCGCAGCGCGGCCCGGTTCACCGTGTCGAACGCCTCGGCGACCTGCGCCACCTCGTCCCGACCGCGCCGGATCCCGTCCGTCATCCGGGTCGCCGGACCCTCCGCGGGCGCCCGTTCGCCCGCCGCGATCGCGGTGATCCGCTCCGGCAGCTCCCGGTTCGCCATGGTCAGCGCGGCGACCCGCAGCCGGCGCAACCGGCGGCTGGTCCGTACCGCCAGCAGCACGGCGGTGACGAGCGAGCCGAGCGCGACGGTGCTCGTCGCCCCGGCGGTCAGCACCGCGCGCAGCCGGGCCGCGGCGGCCAGGTCGGCCGCGTCCCGGTCCAGCCCGTCGGACAGGTCCCGGCCGAGCAGGTTGTACCGGCGGATCGCGCCGCTCTGCGCCACGTACCAGGCGTCGCCGTCGGTCTTCAGCGCGTCCGGCGCGCCGTCGGTGTCGAGCATCGCGTCGCGCATCCGCCGGGCCGTGGTCACGTCGGCGCCGTCGACCAGCCGGTACCAGGCAGCGTTCGCCGGGGCGGAGGCGATCCGCAGGAACTCGGCCTGCCGCTGCTCCCGGGCGCCCCGCAGCCGGCCCAGCCGGGCCAGCTCGCCGCGTTCCAGTCCGCCTCTGACGAACACCGCCCGCAGCAGGTCGCGCTCCAGCGCGGACAGGTGCTCCTGGGCGGCCACCGAGGCCACCTCACGGGCCTGGTTGGCCAGGTCGGCGTCCCGGAGTTGACTGGGCAGCGCGTCCGCGACCGCGAGCAGCGACTCCACGAGCGACACGTACGCCGGGTCGCCGCGCTCACCGGCCAGCGCCAGGTCCCGGGTCGGCGCGAGTTGCTCCAAGCGCCCGCGCGCGTCGTCCAGCACCCCCGCCAGGTCCGGGGCGGCCCGGCGCGCGTCACCCTGCGCCGAGCGGTAGCGCTCCACGGCCGTGTCGACCCGGCGGCGCTGCGCGTCCACGAGCGGGCGGCCGGACGTACCGCCGCGCTGGCGCAACGCGGCCGTCTCGCCCAGTTCGCGTTCCAGCTCGTGCACCAGACGTACGGTCGCGGTGGCGGTGCCGGCCAGCACGCGCGCCCGGTCGGCGTCGGCGGACGCGTCCAGCGCGGCGTCGGTCTGCGCCGCCCCCAGCACGACCAGCCCGGCCGTGGCGACCAGGATCGGGGCCAGCAGTTGGACGCGGACCGAGCGCAGGCGTCCGGTGCGGTCCGCGGAGCGGTGGTGCCGGCGTACGCGAGCCGGGTGGGGCAGCGGCACGGTGGTCTCCGGTCGGGTCGGGCGGGCCGGGCCCGGACGCGCGTCCGGACCCGGCCCGTTCAGGTCAGCTCGCGCCGAGGTCGCTCAGTGCCCGCTCCGCGCCGCGGTGCAGCGGCACCGGGTCGGTCTTGCGGGCGTTGCCCAGCTCGATGCCCTTCGCCGCCGGGTTCGCCTGGGCCAGGGCGTCCTTGGACTCGAACACCGTCCGGGTGATCGCGCAGGCCACGTCGGCGTCGAGGTTGTCCCGCACCAGCAGCACGTTCGGCACCACGATGGTGGGCACGTCGGCCGGGGTCCGGTAGATGTCCTTGCCGATGGTGCCCGCCTGGTACGCCGGGTTCAGCTCGGCCATCTTCGGCAGCAGCGGAGTGATGTCGACGAACTTCACCTTGTCGCCGGACGTGGTGAACAGGTCGGTGACGCCGCCGGTCGGTACGCCGCCGGACCAGAAGAAGCCGTCGATGCTGCCGTCCTTCATGCCGTCGACGGTCTTGGTGAGGTCCAGCCGCTGCGCCTGGACGTCCTTCGCCGGGTCCAGCCCGGCGGCGGTGAGCAGCCGGTTGGCGATGACCTCGGTGCCGGACTTCGGTGAGCCGGTGGAGATCTTCTTGCCCTTCATGTCGGCCACCGACGTGATGCCCGCGTCGGCCCGTACGACCACCTGAGTGTAGTTGTCGTAGATCCGGGCCAGCGCCTTGACCGGCTGCGGCGCGGTGAAGCTCCCCTTGCCCTGCACCGCGTTGACAGCGGTGTCGAACAGGGAGAACGCCACGTCGTACTGGCCGGCGACGAGCTGTTCGACGTTCTGCACCGAGGCGCCCGTCTCGGCGGCCGTCCCGGTGAGCTTGCCGTCGGTGGTCTTGCTCAGCTCACCGGCGAGCGCGTTGCCGACCACGTAGTAGACGCCGGTGGCGTTGCCGGTGGCGATACCGACCCGGGTGTCCTTGGTGACCTTGCAGCTGACCTCGCGGGCGGCGTCGTCCTTCGCCGCGCCGTCCTGACGGCCCCCGCAGCCGGCGGCACCGGCGGCGACCAGGACAAACGCCCCGACACCCGCCACTATCCTCGCGTCGATCCGTCCCACTCTCTCTCCTCCCCAAGATCCACGGATTCTTCGACCGCCGGGCGGCCGGGGTGCCCGGCGGCGCCACGTCGGACGTACACGCCCGCGACCGTGAGCGCGGCGAGCGCCGCGCCGATCGCCATGGGCAGCGGTTCCAGCCAGAGCAGGACCAGCCCGGCGATCGCGCCGAGGATCCGCTCCGGCGCGCCGGCCGGGCCCACGCCCGGCAGCCAGCCGCCGGCCGCGACCGCCAGCACCGCCACGCCGAGCGCGGAGACCAGGCCGGCCGTCACGATCCGCCCGGGCCCGCCGATGCCGAGCAGTCCGAGGCCGGTCGGCGTGATCACGAAGGCCAGCGGGATCAGGTACGCCGGCAGCGCGTACCGCAGGGTCTGCCACATGGTCGGCACCAGGCGGCCGCCGGTGACCGCGGCGGCGGCGACCGCGGCGAGCGCGGTCGGCGGCGAGAGCTCGGACAGCACCGCGAAGTAGAAGACGAACATGGCCGCGGCGGGCGCCTCGACACCCAGGTTCAGCAGCGCCGGGCCGATGATCACCCAGCCGATGACGAAGGACGCGGTGACCGGCACGGCGAGGCCCAGCAGGCTGAGCGCGACGGCGGCGAGCACCGCGGTCAGCGCCAGCACCACGGCGGGCTCCGAGCTGACCGCCTGCGCGCCGCTGATCAGCAGCGAGGCGGCCTGCGGCCCGAGCCCGGTCTTCGTGGTGGTGGCGGTGATGATGCCGGCCGCGGCGCACACGGCGCTCACCGCGAGCACCCCGCGTACGCCGTCGCGCAGCGCCGCCACCAGCCGGGCCGGCGTGAGGCGGTGCCGCCGGTCCAGGAAGGACAGCGCCGCCGCGATCACGGTGGCGATGACCACCGCCCGCATCGCCGACGCGCCGAGCGCCAGGACCACGATGATCACGAGGAGCGAGAGGAAGTGGTAGCCGAAACGGGCCAGCAGCCGCCAGGCCGAGCCGCTGTCGATGACCACCGGACGGACCCCGGAACGTCGCGCGTCGATCTCGACCGAGAACAGGATGCCCAGGTAGTAGAGGATCGTGGGCACCGTGGCCCAGCCGAGCACCTGCAGGTAGGACACGCCCAGGTACTCGGCGATGATGAACGCCGCCGCGCCGAGCGTGGGCGGGGACAGGATCGCCCCGACACCGGCGGCGGCCAGCATGCCGCCCGCGCGCTCGGCCGGGTAGCCGGCGCGGCGCAGGATCGGCCAGGTCACCGCGCCGATGCTGACGGTGGTGGCGGCGCCGGAGCCGGAGACCGTGCCGAGCAGGAAACCCGAGGCGACGGCGGTGCGCCCGGCGGCGGTACGGGAGCGGCGGAACGCGGCGGCGGACAGCTCCACGAAGAACCGGCCCGCGCCGGACAGGTCGAGCACCGCGCCGTAGATGGTGAACAGCACGATGTAGGAGGCGGCGACGTCCAGCGGCGTGCCGTAGAAGCCGCTGTCGGAGTTGTAGAACGCGTCGACCAGCTGCGCGAAGTCGAGCCCCGCGTGCGCCACCGGCCAGGACTGCGGCAGCAGCCCGCCGTAGTAGCCGTACCCGAGGAACAGCACGCAGACCGCCGGCAGGATCCACCCGGTGGTACGCCGGCACGCCTCCAGCAGCAGGAGCAGCAGCCCGGTGCCGAACGCCACGTCCAGCGGATCCAGCAGGCCCTGCCGGTCCAGGAAGGCGTCGTACCCGCCGCCGCCCGCACCGACGGCGACCGGCAGCACCGGGTAGAGGCAGACCACGAGCGCCGCGAGCGCCAGCAGCCAGTCCACGGGCGTGGGTCCGCGCCGGTCGTCCACGTCGACCGCGTCGGCCTCGGTGCGTCGCAGCCGCACCCCCGAGGGGTACGCGAGGAACACCATCGGCAGGACGCCGGCGAGGAAGAAGATGAGGTAGTACTTGCTGCCCTGGGCCAGCGGGAAGAACACCTGCCAGAGCGTCAGCAGCCCGACCGCGACGGTGACGCCGGTGAACAGGAAGCCGACTCCGCCGGCGAGGACCCGTCCCGGCTTCTCCTCCTCGAACCGGGCGGCCAGTTCCCGGGCGTCCTGCTGGGCCTGATCCGGGGCGTCCTGCGTCTCGGCCGGATTGTGGTCCTCGGTGTGGTGCGGCACGGCCCGGCTGTGGTGGTGCGTCTCGCCCGGCCCGTCGTCGGACCACTCCGGACCGGCGACGACGCCCTCGTCCGGCGGGAGCGGCACCGCCTCGGCGTCCACATCGGACCCCGGTCGTCCGCCGGACGGCGGCCGGGGTTTCGGGGGAGTCGCGTCGGAGGGGCGAACGGGCGGCACGAGGGGGCACGATACGCGAATTGCGCGCGCGTTGGGAACATTGCTTAACGTGATTGCAATGAGTGACGGTAATTGGGGTGACGCGCTCCGGCGGACGCTTCTTGAATCTCTTTCGTAATTGCGCGATCAAGGGCTTCGGCAATGCCTTCCGGTGGTCGACCGGGCGCCTTTCCAACGATGAATGGCGAGTCACGGGAGCCGGTGGCGGTTACGGATAGTGCAGCGCGACCGACTGCTGTCGCAGGCCCTGTCGGCCCTCGGCGGTGCCGGCGCCGACCGGCGTCGGCAGTACGTGCTCCGTTGCCCGGAAGGCCCATGATCGAATTCATTCCGCCGAGGTCGCGGGCTCCTTCGTCATGCCGACGCCGCCACTGCGGCACGGTGGCTGTGCCGGGTGCCGCCGCCGATTCCACCGCGCGCCCGCCGTCGGCGGATCGGACGGGTGGAACGCCATGGGTGTCTCCGCCCCCGTTTGGCACCCATGACGTTCCACTCGTCGTGACGGTTGTCGAGATCTTGGGCGAGTTGTTGTCCGCTCCGGGCGGCGGGCGCCGAGATCTCCGGTCGAGTGCGTCGCGCTGTCGTGACGGGGTGCGGCGCCGGCGGGCTTTGCTCTGCAGCCACCCGCGCGGCAGCCACGCTGCGTAACCGTGTGCGCCGATGGATGCAGAGCGAGGCGGCGGGAAACGCGGACGGCCGCGATGGGCGTGAGTGGCCGCCTCGGGGGCAGGGGCGTCGGGCGGGTCTGCCGTTTTCGCGGGTGGTGGTTATGGCCGCCGTCGTCAGGGCATGTCGTCTGACGACGCGACGACGAGGAGGTGCCATGGCCGCCGACGAGGCTCCCGCCCGTGACGGGCGCGACCGCACGGAGCCGGTGGGCCCGGACGACGGTCCGGACAGCCCGACCGACCTGACCGCGACGGGCTGGATGGCGACGCTCAAGCGGACCGTCCGGGAGTTCCAGGACGACAGCCTGACCGACTGGGCCGCCGCGCTCACCTACTACGGCGTGCTCTCCATCTTCCCCGGCGTGCTGGTGCTGATCTCGCTGCTCGGCCTGCTCGGTGACCGGGCCACGGAGGGGGTCCGGGACACCGTCGGCCAGGCGGTGCCGGAGGAGAACATCCGCAAGATCATCGAGAGCGCGATCGACCAGGCCGGCCAGTCCGGCGGGCTGGCCAGCATCGCGGCCGTCATCGGTCTGGTCGCGGCCTTCTGGTCCGCCTCCGGCTACATCGCCGCGTTCATGCGCGCCTCGAACAGCATCTACGACGTGCCGGAGGGGCGGCCGATCTGGAAGACGCTGCCGGTACGCCTCGGCGTGACCGCGGTGATCGGCGTGATGCTGCTGATCAGCGCCGTGATCGTGGTGTTCACCGGCGGCCTGGCCGAGCAGGCCGGAAACGCGATCGGGCTCGGCTCGACCGCCGTCACGGTGTGGAACATCGCCAAGTGGCCGGTGTTGCTGGTGCTGGTGAGCCTGATGTTCGCGATCCTCTACTGGGCCTCGCCGAACGCCCGGCACGGCGGCTTCCGCTGGGTCAGCCCCGGCGGCGTGCTCGCGGTGGTGCTCTGGCTCGTGGTGTCCGGCCTCTTCGCGCTCTACGTCAGCAACTTCGGTTCGTACAACAAGACGTACGGCGCGGTGGCCGGCGTGATCATCTTCCTGGTCTGGCTCTGGCTGAGCAATGTGGCCATCCTGCTCGGCGCGGAGTTCGACGCCGAGCTGGAGCGCAGCCGGGCCATCGCGGCCGGCCACCCGGCCGACGAGGAGCCCTACGTGGAGTTGCGCGACGACCGCAAGCTGCGCAAGAAGAGCAATGCCTCCTCCCACCACTGACCGCTGACCGCACCTCGTCGCCCCGCCCGGATGCGCCCGGGCGGGGCGACGCGTTTTTCTGGCCCGGCACCTCTTTTGTTCGTATGGACAAAAGTTTGCATCAGGCGTGCCGAAGCTATGGACATGCGACCCGGAAGGCTCCTACTGTGTCGGACACAACACACATCGCCATGGTCGATGTGACGGACTTCCGATGCGGAGGTGACTGCCGGTGCGGACGGTCGACCCCCTGCACGTACGGCTCCTGCGGCTGCTCCGGGACGAGGGCGCGGTGTCCCGCGCCGAACTCGGCGACCGCCTCCAGATGCCCCGCCCGCGCCTGCTCGCCGAGCTGGAACGGCTCGTCTCCCTCGGGTACGTGGCCGAGGCCGGGCTGGCCGCCTCCCGGGGCGGGCGGCGCTCCACCCTGGTCGAGCTGAGCCCGCACCTGCGGTTCGCCGCCGTCGACCTGGGCGCCAGCTCGATCGACGTGGAGGTGGTCAACGGCCGGCTGGAGCCGGTGGCCGCCTACACCGAGACCGCCGACATCCGCTCCGGCCCGAAGGTGACGCTCCAGCGCGTCAACGAGCTGCTGCACAAGGCCAAGGTGGACGGCGCGTACGAGCGGCTCGACGCGGTCGGCATCGGCGTACCGGGGCCGGTGAGCTTCCGCGACGGCGTGCCGGTCTCCCCGCCGATCATGCCGGGGTGGGACCGGTTCCCGGTCCGCGAGCTGCTGACCCGGGAGCACGGCTGCCCGGCGGTGGTGGACAACGACGTCAACATCATGGCGATCGGGGAGCGGCACGGCGGCGTGGCCCACTCGGTCGACGACTTCCTGTTCATCAAGATCGGCACCGGCATCGGCTGTGGCATCTACCTGCACGGCGAGGTCTACCGGGGCACCGACGGCTGCGCCGGGGACATCGGCCACATCCAGGTCGACCCGAACGGCCCGATGTGTTCCTGCGGCAACGTCGGCTGTCTGGAGGCGGTGTTCAGCGGCGCCGCGCTGGCCCGCGAGGCGACTGTCGCGGCCCGCACCGAGGTCTCCCCGGCGCTGGCCGAGCGGTTCGCCGCCCGGGGTGTGGTGACCGCGCTGGACGTGGCGCAGGGGGCGATCGAGGGGGACGTCTCCTGCATCCAGCTCATCCGGGACGGCGGCCGGCGGGTCGGCAGCGTACTGGCCGGGCTGGTCAGCTTCACCAACCCGTCGATGATCGTGATCGGCGGCGGACTGGCCCAGCTCGGCCACATCCTGCTCGCCGAGATCCGCAGCGTGGTCTACCGCCGTTCGCTGCCGCTGGCCACCGGCAACCTGCCGGTCGTCCTGTCCGAACTGGGCCCGCGCGCCGGCGTCGCCGGCGCCGCCGTGCTCGCCAGCGACCTCGCGTTCGGAGAAGCAGCATGAGCGACACCGGGAAACCACTGGTCGAGGCGCCCGCGGACGCCGTCGCGGGCGAGGTGGTCCTGCGCCTCACCGACGTCGTCAAGACGTTCCCGGGGGTACGCGCGCTCGACGGCGTGCAACTCGAGGTGCGGGCCGGTGAGGTGCACTGCCTGCTGGGGCAGAACGGCGCCGGCAAGTCCACACTGATCAAGGTGCTGGCCGGGGTGCATCGGCCGGACTCCGGTGAGGTCGTGTGGCGGGGCGAGCCGGCGTCGTTCGCCAACCCGCAGGCCGCCATGCGCGCCGGCATCGCCACGATCTACCAGGAACTCGACCTGGTCGACGACCTGTCGGTGGCGGAGAACGCGTTCCTCGGCCACGAGCCGCGCCGGTTCGGCTTCGTCCGGCGGGGGCACATGGCCCGGCGTACCCGGCAGATCCTGGCCCGGCTCGGCCACCCGGAGATCCCGCCGGGGCGGCTGGTGCGGCACCTGCCCGCCGCCGGCAAGCAGATCGTCAGCATGGCGCGGGCGCTCTCCCACGAGGCCCGGCTGATCATCATGGACGAGCCGAGCGCGGTGCTGGCCCACGACGAGGTGGCGAACCTGTTCCGGATCATCCGGGAACTCACCGCGCAGGGCATCGCTGTCATCTACATCTCGCACCGGCTGGAGGAGATCCGCGAGATCGGCGACCGGGTCACCGTACTCAAGGACGGCCGGACCACGGCGGCGAGCCTGCCGGCCCGCGAGACGCCGACCCGCGACCTGGTCGCCCGGATGACGGGCCGGACCATCGAGTACGTCTTCCCGCAGCGCCCGGCCGACCACGGGGGCGGCGCGGAGCTGCTGCGGGTGGACGGGCTGACCCGGCCCGGCGAGTTCGCCGACGTCTCGCTCCGGGTCCGGGCGGGAGAGATCGTCGGCATCGCCGGGCTGGTCGGCTCGGGCCGGTCGGAGCTGCTGGAGACCATCTTCGGCGCGCGCCGGGCGCACGCCGGGACGGTCCGGGTGAACGGCCGGGCGCTGCGTCCCGGCAGTGTGGGCGCGGCGGTGCGGGCCGGGATGGGCATGGCGCCGGAGGAGCGCAAGAGCCAGGCGCTGCTGCTGGGTGAACCGATCTACCGCAACGTCACGCTCGCCACGTTCGGCAGGTACGCCCGCCTCGGGTTCACGGACGCCGGGCGGGAACGCGCCGAGGCGGACCGGATCGCCGAGTCGCTGGAGCTGCGGCCCCGCGACGTTCGGCGGCCGGTGCGCACGCTGTCCGGCGGCAACCAGCAGAAGGTGGTGGTCGGCCGGTGGCTGCTCGGTGACACCCGGCTGCTGCTGCTCGACGAGCCGACCCGGGGCGTGGACGTGGGCGCCCGCGCCGAGCTGTACCAGGTGATCCGCGATCTGGCCGCCCGGGGCGTCGGGGTGCTGCTGGTCTCCAGCGAGGTGCCCGAGGTGCTGGGCCTGGCCGACCGGGTGCTGGTGATGCGGGAGGGCCGGGTGGTCCGCGAGGCGCCGGCCGGCGAACTGGACGAGAACACCGTGCTCGACCTCGTCATGGCGGGGTCCCTCATGGAAGGCGCACCGGCATGAGCGATGTAACCGAATCCGCCCTGCCCGCGCAGTCGCCGCCGGTGGAGCGGGCGGAGACCGCCAAGGTCGACGCGCCGGCGAAGCTCTCCTGGTGGCGCGGCGACGGCGGGGAGGGCGTCAAGCGCAACCTCGGCCTGCTCGCCACGCTCGTCGTGCTGGTGGTCATCGGCATCCTGACCCGCCCCGACCTCTACGGCGACCCGAACTGGGTGTGGGGCAACACGCTCACCATTCTCAAGCTCGCCTCGGTGGT
Organism: Micromonospora sp. C41; assembly: GCF_018070485.1. Lineage (NCBI taxonomy): Bacteria > Bacillati > Actinomycetota > Actinomycetes > Micromonosporales > Micromonosporaceae > Micromonospora > Micromonospora sp. C41. Next base: position 27,554 of record NZ_JAGPXP010000036.1, read on the forward strand.
CGGCGTGGTCACCGTCGGCATGACCTTCGTGATCATCGGCGGCGGCATCGACCTGTCGGTCGGCGCGATCGTCGCGCTGGCCGGGGTCTGGTGCACCACTGTCGCCACGCAGAGCTACGGCGCGGGCGGCATGATCTTCACCGCGCTGACCGTCGGGCTCGCCGTCGGCGTAGTGAACGGGCTGCTCGTGTCGTACGGGCGGCTGGTGCCGTTCATCGCCACGCTGGCGATGCTCGTCGCCGCCCGGGGGCTGGCGGCGGAGATCTCCGACAAGCAGACCCAGGTGTCGGGCAACACGTTCATCAACGGCATCGCCAGCACGAACGTGCTCGGCATTCCGCTGCTGGTCTACATCCTGGTGGCGGTGGTGGCGGCCGGCTGGGTGCTGTTGAACCGGACCACGTTCGGCCGCCGTACGGTGGCGGTCGGCGGCAACCCGGAGGCGGCCCGGCTCGCCGGCATCAACGTGCGCCGGCACACGGTGCTCCTCTACGCGCTGTCCGGCCTGTGCTGCGGCATCGCCGCGGTCATGCTGACCGCGCAGGCCACCTCCGCACAGGCGGCGATGGCCAACCTCTACGAGCTGGACGCGATCGCCGCCGCGATCATCGGCGGCACGCTGCTCAGCGGCGGGCGGGGCACGATCATCGGCTCCCTGCTCGGGGTGATCATCTTCTCCACGATCACCAACCTGTTCGCCATCAACAACCTCTCCGCCGAGGCCCAGAACATGGTCAAGGGCGGCATCATCGTCGCCGCCGTCCTGGTCCAGCAGGTGCAGTTCGGCAGCCTCACCCAGTTCCTCGCCCGCAACCGGGCCACCACCACCTGACCCCACCCGCGCACACCAGGCTGCAGTCGTACCGACTGCGGTCCGGCCCGCCACACCCGAAACCACCCCACCACCTCATCCCAGGAGGCGTCATGAGAACACCGCGCCATGACCTGTCCCGCCGCCGGCTGCTCTTCGGCGGGGCCGCGGTCTCCGCCGGGGTGCTGCTCGCCGGTTGCACCAGCAACGAGCAGAGCCCGACCGAGGCACAGACCAAGGCGGCCGGTTCCGGCGCCAACACCGAGCCGGGCAAGAAGGTGACCATCGGCTTCTCCGCCCCGGCCGCCGACCACGGCTGGATCGCCGCCATCACGAACAACGCCAAGGCGCAGGCCGGGGCGTACCAGGACGTGGAGCTGAAGTCGGTCGAGGCCGGCGCGGACGCGGCGGCCCAGCGGGCGGCGCTGTCCACGCTGATCTCGCAGAAGCCCGACGTGATCGTGCTGCTGCCGCACGACGGCAAGGAACTCAACGCGTTCGGCCTGGAGGCGATGAAGGCCGGCATCCCGGTGGTGAACCTGGACCGGGCCTTCCCGGACGCGCGCGCCTACCGGTGCCAGATCAAGGGCGACAACTACGGCATGGGGGTGGCCGCCGCCACGTACATCGCCGAGCAGCTCAAGACCAAGGGCGTGAGCAACCCGGTGATCGGCGAGATCCCCGGCATCGAGTCGCTGGAGCTGACCCAGGAACGGTCCAAGGGGTTCGCCGACACGCTCGCCTCGTACGGGTTCAAGGTCGCCAACCGGCGCCCCGCCGAGTTCACAGTCGACTCCGGGCAGCAGGCCGCCACCGGCCTGTTCCAGGCACTGCCGAAGATCGACGCGGTCTGGAACCACGACGACGACCAGGGCATCGGCGTGCTCGCGGCCGTCAACCAGGCCAACCGCAAGGAATTCATCATGGTCGGCGGCGCCGGCTCCAAGAAGGCCATGGAGGACATCGCCGCCGACAACACGGTCCTCAAGGCCACAGTCACCTACAGCCCGTCGATGGCCTCCTCGGCCATCTCCCTGGCCCGCCTGATCGGCCAGGGCAAGGGCATGTCCGACCTGGTCGAACTCCAGGTACCGAAGGAGATCGTGCTCGCCTCCGAGACGATCACCAAGGAGAACGCGAGCGACTACCTGAAGCTCGGGTTCTGACACACGGGGGGAGACCCACCTTGTCCAGTCACGACAGCATCCTGCGGGTCGGCATGGTCGGCTACGCGTTCATGGGCGCCGCGCACTCCCAGGCGTGGCGCACCGTGAACCGGGTGTTCGACCTGCCGTCCCGGGTACGGATGGCGCTCGTCTGCGGCCGGGACGAGCCGAAGGTGGCCGAGGCCGCCGACCGGCTCGGCTGGGACGGCTACACCACCGACTGGCGGCGGCTCGTCGAGTCCGACGAGATCGACGTGGTCGACATCTGCACGCCGGGGGACAGCCACCGCGAGATCGCGCTCGCCGCGCTCGCCGCGGGCAAGCACGTGCTGTGCGAGAAGCCGCTGGCGAACAGCGTCGCCGAGGCCCGCGAGATGACCGGGGCCGCGGCCCGGGCCCGCGAGTCCGGGGTACGCGCGATGTGCGGCTTCAACTACCGGCGGGTGCCCGCTGTCGCCCTGATGCGGCAGCTGGTGGCCGACGGGCGGATCGGCGAGATCCGGCACGTCCGGGCGGTCTACCTCCAGGACTGGATCGTCGACCCGCAGTTCCCGCTGGTGTGGCGGTTGCAGAAGGACAGGGCGGGCTCCGGCGCGCTCGGCGACATCGGCGCACACATCATCGACCTGACCCAGTACGTCACAGGTCAGCTCGTCAGCGGCGTCAGCGCGCTGACCGAGACGTTCGTCCGCCAGCGGCCACTCGTCGCCGGGTCGAGCGGCCTGGCCGCGCAGGCCGACGGCAACGGCAGCGCCATGGGCCAGGTGACAGTGGACGACGCGGCGGTGTTCGTGGCCCGGCTCGACGGGGGAGCGCTCGCCACGTACGAGGCGACCCGGTTCGCCACCGGCCGCAAGAACGCCCTGCGCGTCGAGATCAACGGCTCGCGTGGCAGCGTCGTGTTCGACCTGGAACGCCTCAACGAGCTGGAGTTCCTGGACGCCACCCGGCCCGCCGCCGAGCAGGGCTTCAGCCGGATCCTGGTGACCGAGCCGGACCACCCGTACCTGGGTGCGTGGTGGCCGCCCGGCCACATCATCGGCTACGAGCACTCCTTCACCCACCAGGCGCGCGACTTCATCGAGGCGGTCGCCACCGGCGCCGACCCGGCCCCGTCGTTCGCCGACGCGCTGCAGGTCCAGCTCGTGCTCGACGCGGTGACCCGCTCGGCCGAGCGGGCCGCCTGGACGGAGGTGGAGCCCGCGCTGGCCGAAGCTTCCGCCTGATCCGAGGCGGGCCAGGCCCGCCCGACACTCACCGGCGCCGGCCGGCGAGGGCCCGCCGCGGTTGCGCCCCGCGGCGGGGACGAGGCCGGCTCCGGGGAGCGTGCCGCCGGTGTCCGCCGGCACGACCAGCACGGCCCTCCGGTGCGGCCGGACCGGGATTCCCCGGCCGCACCGGCGGACCGGCCTTACCTGGGGAGGTAGCGCGAATGCGTACGGGTGTGTGGCTGGTGGGTGCGCGCGGCTCGGTCGCCACCACCGCCGTGGTCGGCGGGCTGGCCCTGCGGGCCGGGCTCACCGCGCCGACCGGATGCGTGACCGAGCTGCCCGACCTGCGCGGGCCCGCCCTGCCGGGCTTCGCCGATCTCGTCTTCGGCGGCCACGACGTGGTCGCCACCCCGCTCACCAAACGCGCCGAGGCGCTCGCCGCCGCCGGCGTGCTGCCCGCCCGGCTGGCCGACGCCGTCGCGCCGGACCTGGCCGCCGTCGAGGCGGCGCTGCGACCCGCGCCGGCCGAGGGCGACCAGGGCGAGCGGATCGCCGCCGTGGTGCGCGACCTGACCGGGTTCCGCACCCGGCACGGGCTGGACCGGGTGGTGGTGGTGAACGTCGCCGCCACCGAGCCGGCGCCCGCACCGCACCCGGCCCACCACGACCTGGCCACGCTGCGCGACGCGCTGACCGGCCCGGCCGGCGTGCTGCCGCCCAGCTCTGCCTACGCGTACGCGGCGTTCACCGCCGGCTGCCCGTACGTGGACTTCACCCCGTCCACCGGCGCCCGCCTGCCGGCCCTGGCCGCGCTCGCCGCCGAACGCGGGCTGCCGTACGCCGGGCACGACGGCAAGACCGGCGAGACGCTGCTCAAGTCGGTGCTCGCGCCGATGTTCGCGATGCGGCACCTCGCCGTGCGCTCCTGGTCCGGCACGAACCTGCTCGGCGGCGGCGACGGCGCCACGCTCGCCGACCCGGCCGCCAACGCCGCCAAGGTCGGCAGCAAGCAGCGGGTGCTCGCCGAGACGCTCGGCTACCTGCCCCAGGGCCACACCCGGATCGAGTACGTCGAGGAGCTGGGCGACTTCAAGACCGCCTGGGACCTGATCACGTTCGCCGGTTTTCTCGGCACCCGCATGCGGATGGAGTTCACCTGGCACGGCTGCGACTCGGCGCTCGCCGCGCCGCTCGTGCTGGACCTGGCCCGGCTCACCGCCGCCGCGCACGCCGCCGGCCTGCACGCCCGGGCGACGCCGTGACCCGCCTGGCCGACCTGGCCGACCTGGTCCGGGCGCCGGCCGCGCTCTCCGTACCCGGGGATGTGCTCTCCGGTGCCGCCGCGGCCGGTGCGCTGGACCGCCGTACGCCCGCCCTGGCCGGCGCGTCGGTGCTGCTCTACTGGGCCGGAATGGCCGCCAACGACTGGGCCGACCGGCGGCTGGACGCTGTCGAACGGCCGGAGCGGCCGATCCCGTCCGGCCGGGTGCGCCCGGCCGTCGCGCTCGGCGTCGCGTCCGGCCTCACCGCCGCCGGGCTCGCGGTCGCCACCGCCGCCGGGGGCCGCCGGGCGGCGGCTGTCGCGCTGCCACTCGCGGCCACGATCTGGGGGTACGACCTGCGCGCGAAGAACACCGCCGCCGGCCCGGCGGTGATGGCCGCGTGCCGAGGGCTGGACGTGCTGCTCGGCGCGTCCGGCGGCCGGGTGGTCCGGGCGCTGCCCGCAGCGCTCACCGTCGCCGCGCACACCTGGACGGTGACCGCGCTGTCCCGCCGCGAGGTGACCGGCGCGGACCGGCGTCTGCCGGGCCTCACGCTGGCCGGCACCGCGCTGATCGCGTTCACCACCCCGGCCCGGCCCACCGTGTTAAGCGGGGCCCCCTCCTCTACCGGATGCGTTAAGAGGGGGCCCTTCCTTCGGCTCGGGGAGCTGGTGCCGGCGGTGCTCGCGGCCGGGTACGCCGTCCGGTACGGCCGGGCGCAGGCCCGGGTACTCGCCGATCCGTCACCGGCCCGGGTGCGCGCCGCCGTCGGGGCCGGGATCACCGGGCTGCCCGCCTTGCAGGGTTCGCTCACCGCCCGCGCCGGGGCGCGGCTGCTCGGCCTCGCCGTGGCCGGCGCCGCCCCGCTCGGCCGCCGCCTGGCCCGACTGATCTCCCCGACATGACCGCCGCCGACCCGCTGCCCGGCCCGGGCGCGCTGCGTTTCGGGTACGGCACCAACGGCTTCGCCAACCACCGCCTCGGTGACGCGCTCGCCGTTCTCGCCGACCTCGGCTACCAGGGCGTCGCGCTCACCCTGGACCACGACCACCTGGACCCGTTCGCCCCCGGCCTGGTCCGCCGGGTGGCCGCCGTGCGCCGCCGGCTGGACGCGCTCGGGCTGGCGGTGGTGGTCGAGACCGGCGCCCGCTACCTGCTCGACCCCTGGCACAAGCACGCGCCGACGCTGCTGCACGACGACCCGGCCCGGCGGGTGGAGTTCCTGCGCCGGGCCGTGCGGATCGGCGCCGACCTGGGCGCGGAGGCGGTCTCCTTCTGGGCCGGCGTACGCCCGCCCGGCGTACCGCCCGACGTCGCCGCCGACCGCCTCGTAGCGGGCTGCGCGGTGGTCTGCGCCGAGGCGGCGGAGGCGGGCGTGCCGCTGGGCTTCGAACCGGAGCCGGGCATGTTCGTCGAGGACGTCGCCGGGTGGCGGCGGCTGCGCGAGGCGCTCGGCGCGCCGCCCGGCTTCGGCATCACGCTCGACATCGGGCACTGCCGGTGCCTGGAGCCGCTGCCGGTGCCGCGGTGCGTGTCCGAGGTCGCCGCGCACCTGGTCAACGTGCAGATCGACGACATGCGCCGAGGCGTGCACGAACACCTGAAGTTCGGCGCCGGCGAGATCGACTTCCCGCCGGTGCTGCGTGCCCTGGCCGACGCCGGCTACCGCGGGCTGGTGGCGGTGGAGCTGCCCCGGCACTCGCACGCGGCACCGGCCGTCGCCGCCCGCTCACTGGACTTCCTGCGCGCCGCCGCCTCGCGCGGCGAGGGGCGGTGACCCACCACCTTCCACCCGGCAGAGGGGAGACGGCATGACACCCGACCGACTGCGCGCCGCGCTTCGGGGCGTACCCGATCCGCAGTGGCTGGACGCGGCGCTGCGCCGCGTCGCGACCGAACCCACGGCGATCGAACGGTTCTTCGCCACCGCCGCCCGGCGGTGCGGTCGCGGGCCGCTGCCCGACCCGCCCGGCTGGACGGCCGACGAGGCGGCCCGCGCGCTGCTGCTGACCACGCTGCCGAACGGCCACGCCGCCGCGGCCGAGACGCTCTACCGGCAGGGCGACGCCGCCGAGAAACGCGCCGTGCTGCGCGCGCTGCCGCTGCTGCCCATCGGCGCGGAGTGCGTGCCGCTGCTGCACGACGCGATCCGCACAAACGACACCCGGCTGGTCGCCGCCGCGCTCGGCCCGTACGCCCGGCACCTGGAGCAGCCGGTCTGGCGGCAGGCGGTGCTCAAGTGCGTGTTCACCGGCGTGCCCCTGGCGGTGGTCGACGACCTGCCGGAGCGGGCCGACGGCGAGCTGGCCCGGATGCTCGCCGCGTACGCCGCCGAGCGGCACGCCGCCGGCCGGACCATGCCCGACGACGCGGCCGACCTGCTGCGCCGGCTGACCATCCCCACCCCGGAGGCGTGACATGCGCATCTTCGACCCGCACATCCACATGACGTCCCGCACCACCGACGACTACGAGCGGATGGCCGCCGCCGGGGTCCGCGCGCTGGTCGAGCCGGCGTTCTGGCTGGGCCAGCCGCGCACCAGCGTGGACAGCTTCGTGGACTACTTCGACTCGCTGATCGGCTGGGAGCCGTTCCGGGCCGGGCAGTTCGGCATCCGGCACCACGCCACAGTGGCGCTCAACCCGAAGGAGGCGAACGACCCGCGCTGCCGCCCGGTGCTCGACCTGCTGCCCCGCTACCTGGACAAGGACGGCGTGGTGGCCGTCGGTGAGATCGGCTACGACGCGATGACGCCGGCCGAGGACGCCGCGCTGGCCGGGCAGCTCGCCCTGGCCGTCGCGTACGACCTGCCCGCGCTGGTGCACACGCCGCACCGGGACAAGGCACGCGGCGTACGGCGCACGCTCGACGTGGTCGCCGAGTCGGACATCGCGCCGGAACGGGTGCTCGTCGACCACCTCAACGAGGTGACTGTGGGGCTGGTCCGGGACACCGGCTGCTGGCTGGGCTTCTCCATCTACCCGGAGACGAAGATGTCGCCGCCGCGCATGGTCGAGCTGCTGAAGCGGTACGGGACCGAGCGGATGCTGGTCAACTCGGCCGCCGACTGGGGGCGGTCGGACCCGCTGCTGACCCGGGCCACCGGGGAGGCGATGCAGCTGGCCGGGTTCAGCGCCGACGACGTGGACCGGGTGCTGTGGCGCAACCCGGTCGAGTTCTACGGCCAGTCCGGCCGGCTCGACCTGACCGCCCTGGAGGCGAGCGACCCCACCTTCGCCGGCAACTCGATCCTGCGCGGAGGCGAATGATGCGGCTGCGCCACGCCGACGGCACGACCGTCCATCTCGGCTACTGCACGAACGTCCACCCGGCCGAGGACCTGCCCGGCATCGTCGCCCAGCTCGACACGTACGCGGTAGCGGTGCGCCGGGCGCTCGGCGCCGACCTGCTCGGGCTCGGGCTCTGGCTGGCCGCGCCGGTGGCCGCCGCGCTCGCCGCCGACCCGGCGGCCCGCCGCCGGCTGCGTCACGAGCTGACCGTACGGGGCCTGGAGGTGGTCACGCTCAACGGCTTCCCGTACGCCGCGTTCCAGGCCCCGGTGGTCAAGGGCGCGGTGTACCACCCGGACTGGACCACGCCGCAGCGCTCGGCGTACACGCTGGACCTGGCCCGGGTGCTGGCCGACCTGCTGCCCGACGACGCGGTCCACGGGTCGGTCTCGACGCTGCCGCTGGCCTGGCGTACGCCGTGGGACACCGCGCGCGCCGCGACCGCCCGGCGCCGGCTCGACGCGCTGGCCGACGGGCTGGCCGCGGTGCAGCGGGAGACCGGCCGGGTGATCCGGGTCGGCTTCGAGCCGGAACCCGGCTGCCTGGTGGAGTCGACGGGACAAGCACGCGAGGTATTCTCAGCCATGGATACCGACCGGCTCGGGATCTGCCTGGACCTCGCACACCTGGCGTGCGCCTGGGAGCAGCCGGCGGATGCCCTGGCCGGGCTGCGTGCCGCCGGTCTCCCCGTGGTGAAGGTCCAGGTGTCCGCCGCCGTCGAGGCGCCCGATCCGGCCGGGGCGGGCGCGGCGTTGCGCCGCTTCGTCGAGCCGAGGTTCCTGCACCAGACCCGCGCGGCCGGTTGCGCCGGCGCAACCGATCCGGCCGATCCGGCGTACGCGGCCGACGACCTCGACGCCGCGCTCGACGCGGGGCTGCCCGGTGCCTGGCGGGTGCACTACCACGTGCCGCTGCACGCCCCGCCCGAACCGCCGCTGCGCTCCACGGTGCCGGTGCTGCGGGAGGCGCTCGCCGCGCTGTTCGCCGGTCCGGCCGCCGGCTGCGACCACCTCGACGTCGAGACGTACACCTGGGGGGTGCTGCCGGAGGCGCGGCGGCCGCGCGGCGACGCGGAGCTGGCCGCCGGCATCGCCGCCGAGCTGGCCTTCGCCCGCGACGAGCTGACCGCGCTCGGGCTGGCGCCGACGGCGGTGATGTCCTCGTGAGCGCGAGGAGTGAGCCGGTCCTGCGAGCCCCGCAGTCGCGAACGAAGGCCGGCACCGCATGAGCCGGCGGCTGGTGGTGCTCGACGTGGTCGGGCTGACCCCGCGGCTGCTGGCGCACATGCCCCGGCTGCGCGCGGTGGCCGACGCCGGGTTCGCCGCCGAGCTGGGCACCGTGCTGCCGGCGGTGACCTGCTCGGCGCAGTCCACGTTCCTCACCGGCGAGCTGCCCGCCGGGCACGGCGTGGTGGGCAACGGCTGGTACTTCCGCGACCTGGGCGAGGTGCTGCTCTGGCGGCAGCACAACGCGCTGGTCGGCGGCGAGAAGGTGTGGCAGGCGGCCCGCCGCGTCGAGCCGGGCTACCGGGTCGCGAACGTCTGCTGGTGGTACGCGATGGGCGCGGACGTGGACTGGACGGTCACGCCGCGCCCGGTCTACCACGCCGACGGGCGCAAGGAGCCGGACTGCTGGACCGACCCGCCGCGGCTGCGGGACACGCTCACCGACGCGCTCGGCACGTTCCCGCTGTTCAGCTACTGGGGGCCGGGCGCGGGACTGCCGTCCTCGGCGTGGATCAGCCGGGCCGCGCAGCGGATCCTCGCCGACCACGCCCCCGACCTGACCCTTGTCTACCTGCCGCATCTGGACTACGACCTGCAACGCTTCGGTCCGTCCGGGCCGGAGGCCGCCGCCGCGGCGGCGGAGCTGGACACCGTGCTCGGCCCGCTGCTGGACGCGGCCCGTGATCGGGACGCTACTGTGGTGGCGTTGTCCGAGTACGGCATCACCGACGTGTCCCGCCCGGTGGACGTGAACCGGCTGCTGCGCGCCGAAGGATTGCTGCGGGTCTACACCCAGGCCGGGATGGAATACCTCGACCCGTGGACGTCACGCGCGTTCGCGGTGGCCGACCACCAGGTGGCGCACGTCTACGTCCGGGATCCGGCGGACGTGCCGGCGGTGGCGAAGCTCTGCGCGGCGCTGCCCGGCGTGGCCGAGGTGCTGGACGCCGCCGGGCAGGGCGGGTACGGCCTGGACCATCCCCGCTCGGGCGAGTTGGTGCTGGTGGCCGAGCCGGACTCCTGGTTCACCTACTACTACTGGCTGGACGACGCGCGGGCACCCGACTTCGCGCGGCTGGTGGAGATCCACCGTAAGCCGGGCTACGACCCGGCCGAGCTGTTCTTCGATCCGGCCGCTCCGGGCGCGGCGAAACGTCGTGCGGCGGTGGCGCTGGCGCGCAAGAAGCTCGGTCTGCGCTATCTGATGAACGTGGTCGGGCTGGACGCCGGGGCGCGGGCGGTGCGTGGTTCGCACGGGCGCCTGCCGGCCGATCCGGCGGACGGCCCGGTGCTGCTCTGCTCCGACCCGGCCGCGATCCGGCCCCGGGTGGAGGCGACCGATGTGAAGGCGTTGTTGCTGGAACTCGCCGGATTGGCCTGGGAGGCACCATGACCGTGACCGTCGCACCGACCGACCCGGCCCTGCTTCGGGGCCGTTTCGACGCCGAGCTCGCCGCGTTCCTGGACGCGAGAGGGCCGGGTCGGCCGGACGACGGTACGGGGACTGTTCACTCCGCTTTGCGCCGGTTCGTGCTGGCCGGCGGGAAGCGGCTGCGACCGCTGTTCTGCTACTGGGGCTGGCGGGGCTTCGGCGGCCCGGACGAGCGGCCGATCGTGGTGGCCGCGGCGTCGCTGGAGCTGTTCCACGCGTTCGCGCTGATCCACGACGACATCGTGGACCGCAGTGACCGCCGCCGGGGCGCGCCCACGCTGCACCGCTTCTTCGCCGACCTGCACGAGCGGTCCGGCTGGCGCGGCGACCCGGCGGCGTACGGCCGGCAGGCGGCGGTGCTCTGCGGGGACCTCTGCGCCACCTGGTCGGCGCAGATGTTCCACGGCTGCGGGTTGCCGCCCGAGCGGCTGCGCGGCGGGCAGGTCCTGCTGGCCCGGATGCGCTCGGAGGTGATCGCGGGGGAGTACCTGGACGTGGTCGCGGCGGCCGGGGACGGTTCGGTGGCGAGCGCGCTCGCCGTGGTGCGGCTGAAGACGGCCCGTTACACGGTGACCCGTCCGGTGCAGATCGGCGCCGCGCTGGCCGGCGCGACGCCGGCGGAGGTGGCGGCGCTGGCCGGGTTCGGCGATCCGCTCGGGGACGCGTTCCAGCTCCGCGACGACGTCCTCGGCGTCTTCGGCGATCCGGCGGTGACCGGCAAGTCCAATCTGGACGACCTGCGCGAGGGCAAGCCGACGGTGCTGCTGGCGCTGGCCCGGGCGTCCGCCTCCCCGGCCGGGGTGGCCCGGCTGCGCGAGCTGGTCGGCGATCCGGCGCTGGATCAGGCGGGCGCCGCCGAGGTGCGGGGCATCGTCGAGGAGTCCGGCGCCCGGGAGGCGGTGGAGCGGATGATCCGTACCCGGGCCGACGCGGCAGTGGTCGCGCTGGACGCGGCGGGGCTCGCGGAGCCGGCCCGGCGGGTGCTCGCCGCGCTCGTGGAGCGGGCTGTCGACCGCCGCGAGTGACACCTACTTTTGTCGCGTGGCGGCGAAAGTGTAAGCCGATCGATCAGAAGCTATGGACAGGCTGATCGAAAGGTTTTAATGTCGTGCGCAGTACCTAGCTGACCCGACGAGGCGATCCGCCCCCGTACCGCCCGCCTCGCCGAGGCGCAGCATCCCCCGCTCGGCATCCGGCGCGACGCGCGCCCGGTCCTGGCTGCGCGCGTCAGGAAGGGACAGCACAGCATGTCCAGCCACCACCACCCCCGTGCCCGACGACCGTTCGCCGCTGCCGCAGCGCTGCTGCTCGCGGCCACCGCCGGCACCGTCACAGCGGCCGCGGCGCCCGTCCCGGCGTCCGCCCACCCGATCACGGCGAGCGACTTCCAGCAGGTCGAACTCGCCCGCGGCGTCGCCGAGACCGGCGAACCGATGTCCCTGGCGGTGCTGCCCGACCGGTCGGTCCTGCACACCGCCCGCAACGGCACGCTGCGCCGCACCGACGCGGCCGGCGCCACCACAGTCATCGGCACGCTGCCGGTCTACACCCACGACGAGGAGGGGCTCCAGGGCGTCGGCGTCGACCCCGGCTTCGCCTCCAACCGGCACATCTACCTCTACTACGCGCCGCCGCTGTCCACCCCCGCCGGCGACGCGCCCGCCACCGGCACCGACTTCTCCGCCTGGCAGGGCGTCAACCGGCTGTCCCGGTTCACGCTCAACGCCGACTTCACGCTCAACCAGGCCAGCAAGGTCGACGTGCTCGACGTACCGGCCGACCGGGGGCTGTGCTGCCACGTCGGCGGTGACATCGACTTCGACGCCGCCGGCAACCTCTACCTGTCCACCGGCGACGACACCAACCCGTTCGACTCGGCCGGATACGCGCCGATCGACGAGCGCACCAACCGCAACCCCGGGTACGACGCGCAGCGCAGCGCCGGCAACACCAACGACCTGCGGGGCAAGATCCTGCGGATCAAGGTGAACGCCAACGGCACGTACTCGATCCCGGCCGGCAACCTCTTCGCGCCCGGCACCGCGCGGACCCGCCCGGAGATCTACGCGATGGGCTTCCGCAACCCGTTCCGGATCAGCGTCGACAAGGCCACCGGCGTCGTCTACGTGGGCGACTACGGGCCGGACGCCGGCACCACCACCGCCCGCGGCCCGTCCGGGCAGGTCGAGTTCAACCGGGTCACCGGGCCCGGCAACTACGGCTGGCCGTACTGCACCGGCACCAACACGGCCGCCGAGACGTACGCCGAATGGGACTTCGCCACCGGCGCCGCCGGACCGAAGTACGACTGCACGGGCGGGCCGACGAACAACTCGTTCCGCAACACCGGCCTGACCACGCTGCCGGCGGCGAAGCCGTCCTGGATCCGCTACGCCGGTGACGCGGGCAGCCCGCCCGAGTTCGGCGGCGGCTCCGAGTCGCCGATGGGCGGTCCGGTCTACCGGTACGACGCGGCGAACCCGTCCACCACCAAGTTCCCGCAGTCGTTCGACGGGCAGTTCTTCGCCACCGAGTTCGGCCGGGGCTGGATCAAGCCGATCCACGTCAACGCGGACGGCTCACCCGGCACCATCGACAGCTTCCCGTGGACCGGCAAGCAGGTGATGGACTCCGCGTTCGGCCCGGACGGGGCGTACTACGTGCTCGACTACGGCACCGGCTACTTCAACGGCGACGCCAACTCGGCGCTGTACCGCTTCGACTACCTGGGCGGCGCCAACCGCGCCCCGGTGGCCCGCGCCGCCGCCGACCGGACCTCCGGCGCCGCGCCGCTCGCGGTGGCCTTCTCCTCGGCCGGCTCGTCCGACCCGGAGGGCGGCGCGCTGACGTACGCCTGGACGTTCGGCGACGGCGGCACCTCCACCGCGGCGAACCCCTCGCACACCTACACCGCCAACGGCAGGTACACCGCCACGCTCACGGTGCGCGACCCGCAGGGCGCCACCGGCACCGCCAGCGTGACGATCACCGTCGGCAACACCGCCCCGACTGTGGTCATCGAGACACCCGGCAACGGCAAGCTGTTCTCCTTCGGCGACACCGTGCCGTTCCGGATCACCGTCACCGACCCGGAGGACGCCACCATCGACTGCACGAAGGTCAAGATGACCTACGTGCTTGGCCACGACCAGCACGGCCACCAGATCACCTCGGCGACCGGCTGCACCGGCTCGATCGCCGTACCCGTCGACGGTGAGCACGACGACGCGGCGAACATCTTCGCGGTCTTCGACGCCGAGTACACCGACTCCGGCGGCCTCACCACGCACACCCAGCACACGCTCCAGCCCCGGCACCGGCAGGCCGAGCACTTCAAGACCTCGTCCGGGATCAACACGTTCGACAAGGCCACCGCCGAGGGCGGCAAGACCGTCGGCGACATCCACAACGGGGACTGGATCGCGTTCCAGCCGTACCTGCTCGCCGACGCCACCGGGTTCACCGCCCGGGTGTCGTCCGCCGGGGCCGGCGGCACGCTCCAGGTACGGGCCGGCTCGGCCACCGGCGCCGTGCTCGGCTCGGCCACCGTCCCGGTCACCGGCGCCTGGGACACGTTCACCACAGTCACCGGCACGATCGCCAATCCGCCGGCCGGCACCACCACGCTCTATCTGACGTTCGCCGGTGGCACCGGGGCGCTCTACGACCTGGACGCGTTCACGCTCACCACGTCGGCCGTGCGCACCGGCCCGGTGAAGGGCCTGGCCGGCAAGTGCCTGGACGTGCGCAACGCCGCCACCGCCGACGGCACCCAGATCCAGCTCTACACCTGCAACGGCACGACGGCGCAGTCGTGGACCGTGACGCCGAACGCCACGGTGAAGGCGCTCGGCAAGTGCCTGGACGTGTCCGGCGGGGCCAGCGCGGACGGCACGAAGATCCAGCTCTACGCGTGCAACGGCACCGGCGCGCAGAACTGGTCGGCGCAGGCCGACGGGACGCTGCGCAACCCGCAGTCCGGCAAGTGCCTCGACGTGTCCGGCAACAACTCGGCCGACGGCACGGCGGTGCACCTGTGGACCTGCACGGGTGCGGCAAACCAGAAGTGGACGCTGCCGTGAGGTGGGAAGGAAGAACGCCGATGAGACTCCTCCGTATCGCGCTGGTCGCGGTGACCGCCGTGGCCGCCACCAGCGCCGCCGCCCCGGCGAGCGCCGCCGACGCCCCCTACGACGTGCTCGTCTTCTCCAAGACCGCCGGCTTCCGCCACGACTCCATCGCGGTCGGCACGCAGGCCGTACGGGAGCTTGGCGCGGCGAACAACTTCACCGTCACCGCGACCGAGGACGCCGCCCAGTTCACCACCGCCAACCTGGCCCGTTTCGAGGCGGTGATCTTCCTCAACACCACCGGGGACGTCCTCAACGCCAGCCAGCAGTCGGCGTTCGAGGCGTACATCGGCGCCGGGGGCGGGTACGTCGGCGTGCACTCAGCCGCCGACACCGAGTACGACTGGCCGTTCTACGGCAACCTCGTCGGCGCGTGGTTCGCGTCCCACCCGGCCATCCAGCCGGCCACCGTCAAGGTGGAGGACCGGGCGCACGCGGCCACCGCGCACCTGCCGCAGCAGTGGAACCGCACCGACGAGTGGTACGACTACCGCTCCAACGCCCGCTCCACCGCGCACGTGCTGGCCAGTCTCGACGAGTCCTCGTACTCGGGCGGCTCGATGGGCGGCGACCACCCGCACGCCTGGTGCAAGACGTACAGCGGTGGCCGGTCCTTCTACACCGGCGGCGGCCACACCCAGGCCTCCTACGCCGACGCGGCGTTCCGCAACCATCTGCTCGGCGGCATCCGCTACGCGGCCGGGCGCACGAAGGCCGACTGCCGGCCGGAAACCGGCTACACCGCGCTCTACAACGGCGGCACCACCGGCTGGTCGCAGGCCGGGCCGGGCAGCTTCACCAACACCGACGCCACGCTCACCTCGGTCGGCGGCATGGGCCTGTACTGGTACAGCGCGAAGCAGTTCACCAACTACTCGCTGAAGCTGGACTGGCGGCTGGCCGGTGACGACAACTCGGGCGTGTTCGTCGGCTTCCCGCCGTCGAGCGACCCGAACTCGGCGGTGGACAACGGCTACGAGATCCAGATCGACCCCACCGACGCCGCCGACCGGACCACCGGCGCGATCTACGGCTTCAAGTCCGCCGACCTGGCGGCCCGGGACGCGGCGCTGAACCCGGCGGGGGAGTGGAACACCTACGAGATCCTGGTCGAAGGGGAACGGCTGCAGGTGTTCCTCAACGGCGTACGCATCAACGACTTCACAAACACCGATCCGGTGCGGTCGCTCGCCGGGCACGTCGGCATCCAGAACCACGGCACCGGCGACGACGTGTCGTTCCGCAACATCCGGATCAAGGAACTGGGCGGGACGCCGCCGCCGACCGGCAACACCACGGTCCAGGCCGAGGCGTTCGGTTCGGCCAGCGGCGTCAGCGCGTACCCCAAGGCCGGCGCCAACGGCGGCCAGACCCTGGGGTACGTGGATCCGGGCGACTGGGCCGCGTACCCGGGGCTGGACCTGACCGGTGTGACGTCGCTGCGCGCCCGGGTGGTCTCCGGCGGCCCCGGCGGCACGCTCCAGGTGCGGACCGGCTCGCCGACCGGACCGCTGCTCGGCCAGGTGGCGGTGCCGAACACCGGCAGCTGGACCACGTTCGCCGACGTGTCCACCGCGCTCACCGGCGTGCCCTCCGGTACGCAGACCGTGCACCTGACGTTCGCCGGCAGCGGCACCGGCCTGTTCGACGTGGACGACTTCACGCTGGTCCGCGGCACCGCAAGCGGTGGCACCGGCCCGATCAAGGGGCTGGCCGGCAAGTGCCTGGACGTGCGGAACGCCTCGTCGGCGGACGGCACCCAGATCCAGCTCTACACCTGCAACGGCTCGACGGCGCAGACGTGGACGGTGACGCCGAACGGGCCGGTGAAGGCGCTGGGCAAGTGCCTGGACGTCTCCGGCGGCGGCACCGCGAACGGCACGAAGATCCAGTTGTGGTCGTGCAACGGCACCGGCGCGCAGACCTGGTCGGCGCAGGCGGACGGGACGCTGCGCAACCCGTCGTCGGGCAAGTGCCTGGACGTGTCCGGCAACAACTCGGCCGACGGCACGGCGGTGCACCTGTGGACGTGCACGGGCGCGGCGAACCAGCGCTGGACCCTGCCCTGAGGTAGGCCATAGAGTGGAGGCGGCGACCGCGAGGTGGCCGGTGACCCGGCGGGAGGCGCAACCCGCCCGGGAGGCAGACGCTCCGGCGTCCACCGGTGCCCTCAGGCCGCCGCCTCCGGTCGTCCTCGCCCCGGTCCGCGACGGAATCCCCCATCACCACAGGGGAGAAGGACAATGGCGCGACCCATCACGCTCTTCACCGGCCAGTGGGCCGACCTTCCGTTCGACGAGGTCTGCCGGCTCGCCGCCGAGTGGGGCTACGACGGGCTGGAGATCGCCTGCTGGGGCGACCACTTCGAGGTGGACAAGGCGCTCGCCGACGACTCGTACGTCGAGCGCAAGCGGGCCACCCTGGCCAAGCACAACCTTCAGGTGTTCGCCATCTCCAACCACCTGGTCGGGCAGGCCGTCTGCGACCACCCGATCGACGAGCGGCACCAGGACATCCTGCCGGCCCGGATCTGGGGCGACGGCGAGCCGGAAGGGGTGCGGCAGCGGGCCGCCGAGGAGATCAAGGACACCGCGCGGGCGGCGGCGAAACTCGGCGTACGCACCGTCGTCGGCTTCACCGGCTCGTCCATCTGGCACACGGTGGCCATGTTCCCGCCGGTGCCACCGGCCATGATCGAGCGCGGCTACCAGGACTTCGCCGACAGGTGGAACCCGATCCTGGACGTGTTCGACGAGGTGGGCGTGCGGTTCGCGCACGAGGTGCACCCCAGCGAGATCGCGTACGACTACTGGACCACCAAGCGGACGCTGGAGGCGATCGGGCACCGGGAGGCGTTCGGGCTCAACTGGGACCCGTCGCACTTCGTCTGGCAGGAGCTGGACCCGGTGAACTTCATCTTCGACTTCGCCGACCGGATCTACCACGTCGACTGCAAGGACGCGAAGGTCCGTACCGGGGACGGCCGCCGCGGCCGGCTCTCCTCCCACCTGCCCTGGGCCGACCTGCGGCGCGGCTGGGACTTCGTCTCCACCGGCCACGGTGACGTGCCGTGGGAGGACTGCTTCCGGGCGCTGAACGCGATCGGCTACGACGGCCCGATCTCGGTCGAGTGGGAGGACGCCGGCATGGACCGCCTGGTCGGCGCGCCGGAGGCGCTCCAGTTCGTCCGCCGCCTGGCCTTCGACGCCCCGAGCGCCGCCTTCGACGCCGCCTTCAGCAGCCGCGACTGACCCTCCTCCTGCGCTCGCGATCTTGCACTTGCGGCCCACGTGATGCCGCTTATGCCCGTTTCGGGAGGGCCGCAAGTGCAAGATCGACGGGGTGAGGTGAGGGCGGGGGTCAGCGGGCGGCGTAGACCTGGTCGCTCACCAGGCGGGCCGCGCCGATCAGGGCGGCGGTGTCGCCGAGGTCGGACAGGACGATCGGCAGGCTGCCGGTGGCCAGCGGTGTGGAGCGCCGGTAGACCACGCCCCGGATCTCGGCGAGCAGGACCGGCCCGATCCCGGCCGGCGCGCCCCCGATGATGACGATGGCCGGGTTGACGAAGCTGACCAGCCCGACCAGCACCTGCCCGAGCCGGCGGGCGGCGTCGCGGACGATGGTCTGCGCCGCCGGGTCGCCCTCGGTGGCCGCCGCCGCCACGTCGGCCATCGCCAGCGTCCCGGCCGCGGCCAGCCGGTCCGCGAGCACCGTGGAGCGCCCGGCCCGCGCGGCCGTCACCGCCTCCCGCACCAGCGCGGCATCCCCGCAGTACGCCTCGACGCACCCGTTGTTGCCGCAGCCGCAGAGCGGCCCGTCCTCGCTGAGCTGGAGGTGGCCGATGTCGCCGGCCCCGCTGGCCGCGCCCCGGTAGAGCGAACCGGCGAGCACCAGCCCGCAGCCGACCGCGTCGCCCAGCTTGACAGCGAGGAAGTCGTCGAACGGGCGGCCGGTGCCGGCGTGCCGTTCACCGAGGGCCATCGCGTTGGCGTCGTTGTCGACCTGCACCGGGCAGCCCAGCTCGGCGGCGAGCGTGTCGCGTACCGGGAAGCGGTGCCAGCCGGGCAGGGCCGGCGGGGAGACCGGCGTGCCGTCGCGGACCTCGACCGGCGCGGGCAGCGCGACACCGACGCCGGTCAGCGACGTCAGACCCGCCTCGACGCGAAGCTTGCCGAGCAGCTCGACCATGCGTCCGACCACCACGTCCGGGCCGAGCCGGACGTCCACCGGCTCGTCGTGCCGGGCCAGCGGGTTCAGCTCGCCGTCGGTGAGCGCGACCCGCAGCGTGCCGCCGCCGACGAGCACCGCGCCGAACCGGACCTGCGCGCCGATGCGCAGCAGCGACGACCGTCGCCCGCCCCGCGAGGCAGCCGGGCCGGCGCTCTCCACCAGGCCCAGCGCGGTCAACCGGTCCACCTCGGCGGCGAACCGGGCCCGCGGCAGGCCGAGGAGGTCGGTCAGCTCGACCCGGGACCGCGGGCCGTCGTCGCGCAGCAGGCGCAGCAGCCGCGCCTGATCCGCCGTTTCCGGTCCGACCATCGGCATGTGGTCACCTCCCCACGGAGAATGTGCCACATCGGCGCCCGAGCACACGGGAGCGGGCCGGTCACCCGGAGGTGACCGGCCCGCTGTCCGCTTGCGTCAGAGCGTGTTGCCGGTGGACGGCTTGGTGCTCGTGCCGGTCGTGGTCGAGCCGGACGCGCTGGTCGAACTGGTCGAGCCCGTGCCGTTGGCGCTGCGGCTGCCGACCGCGGCCGGCGTGCCCGCGAACGGCTTGTCGGCCTCGGTCATGCCCGGCTTGCCACCGTTGCCGGTGGCGAGCTTCTCACCCAGCTTGGTCTGCCCCAGCTTGTCCTTGCCCTCGGAGTAGAGCCGGGTCGCCTGGGCCTGCGCGACCCCGGCCGCCTCCTGGACGGTCGGGTGGTCGAGCACCTTGCGCCCCCGGACCACCAGCTCCTCGTACTTCTCCCGGCCGGCACGGGCGCCCAGGACGAATCCCGCAGCCAGCCCGCCAAGAAACATGATCTTTCCGCGCATGGCGGCTCCTTCCGTACCTGACGCTCTTGCCGATTTCCGCCGGCTCGGCGGAACGACCATCTTGCGCCTGCGTTCTCTGTCGACGGCTAACTACCCATCCTGCTCTCCGCTCATGCCTCCCTGTGCCGAGATGACGATTTGTCCGTAATCCTGGCGCGTCCGCCGGTCCGGTCCTCCTCCGGTAACCCCCTGGCGCACAACCCCCCGATGTCCTGTACTCTTGTCCCCGTCGCACGGAGCGGAGAGATCCGATCCGAGCGGTGCACGGTCCCCTGTAGCTCAATTGGCAGAGCAGCCGGCTGTTAACCGGCAGGTTATTGGTTCGAGTCCAATCGGGGGAGCTTCGCTCCACGTCACGCCCGTCGGCCCTGCCGGCGGGCGTTTCCCGTTCCGGCCCCTCGCGTGTCCCGGCTGCCCGGTTTCCGCCCGCGAGTCGTCAGTCGCCCGGCAGGATGGTCGGCGTCGACCTAGACTCCCGCTGCGTCGATTGTTGCGTCGATTCGAGGACGGTGGAGATGGCCGCAGGACGCAGCCGCTGGACCGCGACGCTGATCGCGGTAGCCGTGGTGCTCGGCTGGCTGATCATCGGCGGCGTCGCCGGGCCGTACTCGGGCAAGCTCGGCGAGGTCTCCACCAACGACAACGCCTCCTTCCTGCCGGCCGACGCCGAGGCCACCCGCGCGCAGGACCTGGCCGCCGGATTCGTCGACCGGGAGACCACGCCGGCGCTCGTGGTCTACGAACGCGCCGGTGGCCTCACCCCGGCCGACCAGCAACGGATCCAGGCCGACGCGGCCCGCTTCGCCGACGTACCGGGCGTGGTCGGCCCGCTGCCGCCACCGGTCGTCAGCCAGGACCGGCAGGCCGCCCAGGTGATCGTGCCGATCGACAGCGGCGAGGGCGAACAGATCCGCGCGGTGGTGGAACGCCTGCGCGACATCGCCGGCCCGGACCGCGACGGGCTCACCGTCGACGTCGCCGGACCCGCCGGGCTGCTCGGCGACCTGATCGAGGTGTTCGGCGCGATCGACGGACCGCTGCTGCTCGTCACCCTCACCGTGGTCCTGGTCATCCTCCTCGTCGTCTACCGCAGCCCGGTGCTGTGGATCTTCCCGCTGCTGGCCGCCGGGATGTCGTACTCGCTGGCGGCCGTCTTCGTCTACCTGCTCGCCGACCACGACATCGTCAAGCTCAACGGGCAGGCGCAGGGCATCCTCACCGTGCTCGTGTTCGGCGCCGGCACCGACTACGCGCTGCTGCTCATCGCCCGCTACCGGGAGGAACTGCACCGGCACGAGCGGCCCTGGGACGCGATGAAGACCGCCTGGAAGGGCGCCGCGCCGGCCATCGTCGCCTCCGGCGCCACAGTCATCGTCAGCCTGCTCTGCCTGCTGCTGTCCAGTCTCAACTCCAACCGGGCGCTCGGCCCGGTCAGCGCCGTCGGCATCGCCGCCACGCTGCTGGTGATGCTCACGTTCCTGCCCGCGCTGCTGGTCCTCGGCGGCAGGTGGGCGTTCTGGCCCCGGCGGCCCCGGCACGACGAGGCCGACCCGCGCGCCGAGCACGGCATCTGGGCGCGGATCGCCGGCTTCGTGGCGCGCCGCTCCCGTACGGTCTGGGTCGTCACCGCCGTGGCGCTCGCCGTGCTCGCGATCGGGGTGACCCAGCTCGGCGCCACCACGCTCGGCCAGTCCCAGCTGTTCACCCAGCGCACCGACTCGGTGGCCGGGCAGGAGGTCATCGACAGGCACTTCCCGGCCGGCACCGGCAGCCCCGCCACCATCTTCACCACCCAGGACACCGCGCGGCAGGTCGCCCAGGTGGCGCAGGGCGTACCGGGAGTCGCCTCGGTGCTGCCGCTCGGCCAGCGCGGCGAGAACGCCCCGCCCGACCCGAACGCGCCCCCCAAGGTGGTCGACGGGCGGGTGCAGCTCAACGTCACGCTCGCCGACGCGCCGGACAGCAACGGCGCCGAGCGGACCATCCGCGACCTGCGCGAGGCGGTGCACCGGGTGCCCGGCGCGGACGCCGTGGTCGGCGGCTTCACCGCGATCAACGTGGACACCGCCGACGCCTCCGTCCGCGACCGCAACGTGATCATCCCGGTGGTGCTGCTGGTCATCGCGGTCATCCTGGCCGTGCTGCTGCGCGCCCTGGTCGCCCCGGTGCTGCTGATCGCCACGGTGGTGCTGTCGTTCCTGGCCACGCTCGGCCTCTGCGCGCTGCTGTTCAAGTACGTGTTCGACTTCCCCGGCGTCGACCAGTCGTTCCCGCTGTTCGCGTTCGTCTTCCTGGTCGCGCTCGGCATCGACTACAACATCTTCCTGATGAGCCGGGTCCGGGAGGAATCGGTACGCCGCGGCACCCGCGCCGGTGTGCTCGTCGGCCTGGCCGTCACCGGCGGCGTGATCACCTCCGCCGGCATCGTGCTCGCCGCCACGTTCTCCGCGCTCGCCGTACTGCCGCTCGTTGTGCTCGTCGAGCTGGGCGTGGCCGTCGCCGTCGGCGTCCTGCTCGACACCATAGTGGTCCGCTCGCTGCTGGTGCCCGCGCTCGCGTACGACATCGGGCCGAAGGTCTGGTGGCCGGGCCGGTTGTCGCGGTCGCACCGCGAGGGCGACCGGGCCGGCGCGGGGGTGGACCGTGCCTGACACCGACGTGGTGGTCGTCGGCGGCGGCCTGGCCGGTCTCGCCGCCGCCCGGCGGCTGCACCGGGCCGGCGTGCCCTGGCGGCTGCTGGAGGCGAGCGACCGGCTCGGCGGGCGGGTCGCCACCGACCGCGTCGACGGGTTCCTGCTGGACCGCGGCTTCCAGGTGCTGAACACCGCGTACCCACGGCTGGCCGGCCTGGTCGACGTCGGCGCCCTCGAGATGGGCTGGTTCACGCCCGGCGTGCTGGTGCGCCGCGGCGACCGGCTGGAACGACTCGTCAACCCGCTGCGCGAGCCCGCCGGCGCGCCCGCCACGCTCACCGCCGGCATCGGGACACTGACCGACCGGCTGCGCTTCGGCGCGCTCGCCGCCGGCTACGCGACGCTGCCGGTCGGGCGGCTGCTCAACACACCCGAGACCAGCGCCGAGAAGGCGCTGCGCCGGGCCGGGCTCTCCGACGCGATCATCGAGGAACTGCTCCGGCCGTTCCTGTCCGGCGTGCTGCTCGACCGCGAGCTGGCCACCTCCAGCCACGTCCTCGCGGTCATCATGCGCTCCTTCGCCCGGGGCCGCATCGGCCTGCCCGCGGACGGCATGGCGGCGCTGCCCCGGGCGCTCGCCGCGCCGCTGCCCGCCGAGCTGATCGACCTGAACACCCCGGTCACCGAGGTCGCGCCCGGCCGCGTCCGCACCCCGTCCGGCGAGATCACCTGCCGCGCCGTCGTGGTCGCGGCCGACCCGCCGGCGGCGGCCACGCTGCTGCCCGGGCTGCCGAGGGTACGCATGCACGCCTACACCACCTACTACCACCGCACCGAGACGGCGCCACTGGACGAGCCGATCCTGCTGCTCGACGGCGACCGGCGGGAAACGATCGCCAACACGGTGGTGGTGAGCCGGGCCGCGCCCACGTACGCCCCGGATGGCCAGCACCTGGTCGCCACCTCGGTGGTCGGCCCGCAGACCCCACCCGAACCGGTGATCCGCCGCGAGCTGGACCGCCTCTACGGCCGCTCCACCGCCGACTGGACCCACCTCACCACCGTCACCGTGCCGGACGCGCTGCCCGCCGCCCCGCCGCCGCAGGGCCGCCTGCGCAAGCCGGTCGCGCTCGGCGACGGCCTGTACGTGGCCGGGGACCACCGGGACAGCCCGTCCATCCAGGGCGCGCTCGCCAGCGGCTGGCGCACGGTCGGCGCCGTCCTCGCCGATCTGCGGCGCGCGTAGAGCCGTTGGCCGGTGGGTTGCGCGTTGTTATCCTCGCGTAGCCCATCGTGCTGTCGCGGTAGTCTTTCCGCCCGGCCGGTGGTGGTCCGCGAAACGATCGGCGGGTTACGATCCGGCGCGGTGACGGGGCGGTAGCTCAGCCGGTTAGAGCAGGGGACTCATAATCCCTCGGTCGCGGGTTCGAACCCCGCCCGCCCCACCATTGTTGAGCAGGTGAAACGGTCCTTCGGTTATCGGCCGGAGGGCCGTTCGCTGTCTGTGTGGGGACATTTCGGGGACAGGTC
>NZ_JAGPXP010000037.1:0-50262 GCF_018070485.1 Micromonospora sp. C41
CTCATAATCCCTCGGTCGCGGGTTCGAACCCCGCCCGCCCCACCATTGTTGAGCAGGTGAAACGGTCCTTCGGTTATCGGCCGGAGGGCCGTTCGCTGTCTGTGTGGGGACATTTCGGGGACAGGTCACCCGAGGCGGCGGACGTTGTCGGGTTGCGGAAGCACGGAGGCGAGGCGGTCCACGGTGTCGCCGACGCCCTCGACGTAGCGGGAGGTGGTGCGGTGGATGGTGACCATCGTGGACGCGTCGCAGAGCAGTTTGATGGACGCCATGCCGAGGAGAAGGTCGATGATCCCGACGACCATGGTTGCCACGGTGACGGGCGGGTTGTGGTGGACCGCGTATCCGATGAGGGCGGTCAGGAGCGCGATGGTGATCGTTCCGGTGATGCTGCCGGCGATGAGCCAGGGTCGGGCGGTGGCCGGAACGGGCTGCTTGGCGTGGTCCCCACTGTTGTTCATACGAACGGAGTCTCGCGTATGGGATGGCTATCGATGCAACTTGCAGCCGCAAACTTCTCAGATAGCGAAATATGAGTGATCATGCGGTCACTCACCCCCGGCTATTGGTTGACCTGCGACAACTACCGAGCTGGGCCGGGCCTCCGATCAGCACAACGCCCCCAGCCGCAGCGGCTGGGGGCGTTGTCAGGAACCCGTCAGGACTCTGCTACCAGGGTCGGATGTTCCAGATCGGCTTCTCCTCCTGGATCGCTCTCCGCTCCGCCGCCAGCGCCGACTCGCGGGTCCAGTGCCAGTCCAGCTTGGTGCGGGTGTGGTCGACGTGATCCCACCAGCGGCCGCGACTGTGACTCTGCATCCGCGTCTTCAGCGACCCGGTGACGCCGATGTAGAGCAGCATGCCGCGGTCGTCGAAGAAGCGGTACAGGACGGCCTTGGCTTCGGTCCAGTGCGGAAGATGGATCTGTTGATGGATCGTCGGCTCAGCGATTTCGTTGAGGCGCACGGCCTCTTCGTACAGCTTCACGTCATCTCCTCTTGACGAGTCCGTTCAGGGGCAAGTTAGGACGGCCAGCGGTAGCGCACCTCGTGCCGGTGCCCCGCCTTCACCATGAGCTGGCACTCCACCGGACGCCCCGACGCGGCGACCGCAACTCGGAACGTCCGCAGGATCGGCACCTCCGTCGGCAGCTCCAGCGCCACGAACTCCTCCGACGTCGGCGGCCGGGTGGAGATGACGTCCTCGAACGTCACGGGCTCCACACCCAGCTCGGCGAGCACCGCTGGTGAGCCGCCCTTGATGAGCCGCTTCTGGGTGAGCGCGGTGCCGGCGGCCAGGTCGAGCGGGTAGAAGGTGCAGACCAGCTCGACGGGTTCGCCGTCGATGGAGCCGACGAGCTGCCGCCGCAGCACCGGAGTGCCCGGGTCGAGGCTGAACGCATTGGCGACCTGGACGGGGGCGGGAACCTCGGCGACGTCGAGCAGCTTGTAGGCGCCGCGGCGGCCGAGTTCGGCGGCAGCGGTGATCCAGGCGTAGGGCTCGCCCGGGGTGTAGGGGCGGGCGTAGTCGGCGGGAGTGATGGTCTGCTGCTGGGTGGCGCGGACGTACACGCCCTTGCCCGGCTTGCCTTCGAGATAGCCCTCAGCCTTGAGGATGTTGAGGGCGTTCTGGACGGTGGCTCCGGAGGCGTCGTACTCGGCCTTCATCTCGGTTGTGGACGGGAGCTGCGTGGCGGGTGCGAGGTCACCGGCCATGATCTTCGCGCGGAGGTCGGCGGCGATCTGCTGGCTTAGGGGCCGCGGGTCGCGCGGGGTGGGCATGGTCAGCCTGCCTTGCGGACGTAGCGGATGTGCCGGCCGGCGCGCATGACGTTGATGTCGAGCTGGTAGGGCTGGCCGGTGTGGTCGAGCAGGATGCGGGTCAGCTTGAGCACGGGCTCCGGCTTCTCCATCGCCATCGTCGTCTGCTCGTACGGGGTGGCCCAGCGGGTGGTGACGTCTTCGCGCACCTCGGTGGGGTGGTAGCCCAGTTCGGCGAGGAATCGGGGCGTCCCGCCGGGGATCTTCGCGGGCTGTGCGAGGGCCGTCATGCCAGCGAGGCTGGCCAGCCAGTACGAGGCGGCGATCTCGACGGGCCAGTCGTCGATGAGGATGAGTCGGCGCCGCATGACCACCTCGACTCCCGGCTCGGCGCCGAGGTATGCGGTGATGTCAGCCAGCGCTGGTTCGGTTCGGGCGTCGAGGATTCGCTGGCTTCCCCGCTGGCCGGCTTCGGAGGCTTCGTTTGCCCAGGCGTCGCTGGCGGTCGGGGTGAGGTACTGGTCGGAGGTGGTCGTCCACCTCGGCTGTCCCATGATCCGGCGCTCCTTCGGCTGGGCTGCTGATCTCTGCTGAACCTTACTGCCTGTTCGTGCAAGTTCTTCGGCAACTCGCACTGTACACAGCCTTGCTGCTATTCGCATATAGCTGTACGGTGGCGCTCATGGACTTCAAGGCCGACACCAACAAGGGAGGTGAGCGGTGATGCTGCGCCTGATCCGTTCCAGGACGCTCGCCGACCTCCAGTCCGCCGTGTTCGAGCTGCAGGACCGGCTCGCTGCCGTCGACCCGCAGGCCGTCACCGACTGCCCGGCGTTCGGGTGCGTGGGCTGCGGCGCGTGGATGGCCGACGTGGTCACCGAGCCGACGCCGGACTACCCGCACGGGGAGAGCTACTGCTGGCGGTGCGTCGCCAAGCACCGCATCGACGGCTACCTGATCATGCCGGGCCGAGCCCAGGGCGGTCGCTGACTCATGGACTTCAAGGCCGACATCTACGAGCGCGGCACCCACCGCGGTGTCTGGCGATTCCAGGCCGCCAGTGACACCGAGGCGGTGGAGATGGCCCGCCAGCACACCAAGTCCGCCGGCGCCGACTCGGCACGGGTGTGGCGGTGCGACGACCTCGGCCGCTGCGACCTGATCGACTTGGTGGAGGTGGACCGGTGACCGACACCCGCAACGCCGACCCGCTGATCGTCTGGGGCGAGCGCATCGCCCTCTCCGCCGCTGTCCTGCTCACCGCGAAGGGCGAGTTCGACCTCGCGGTCATGGCCCACTTCGCCCCGGGCATCGCGTGGATCTTCCCGGTGATGCTCGACGTGTACGTCATCACCGCGTTCCACAAGCGCCGCTGGCTCGACGTGATCGTCAGCTTCTCGCTGATGCTCTTCGCCCAGGCGGCCGTTCACCTTGTGCCTGTGTGGATCGACTTCAAGGCTGGCGAGCAGGCTCCGTGGGGTCTGGTCCTCGCGGTGTCGTGCATCGCGCCGATCGTCGTGGTGCGGGTGAAGGCCCTCACCGGGAAGACGGCGGCGGAGCGGGAGGCGGAAGAGCGCGACAACCGGCTCGCCGCCGACGCCCGGAAAGCGCGCGACGAGGCGGCTGAGGCGACCCGGAAGGCGGCGGAAGAGCGAGCCGCCCGGGAGGCGGAAGAGCGGAAGCGGAAGGCAGCGGAAGAGCGCGCCGAAGCGGAAACCGCCGCACGTCGCAGAGCGGAAGAGCGCGCCGCCGCCGAGGCGGAAGGAAGGGCGGAAGAGCGCGCCGAGTCGGAGGCGGAAATCGCCCGGCTGATCCGGCAGACGGAAGAGGTTCAGGCCGCCGCCCGGGAGGCACGTCGGCAGGCCGCCGACCAGTCGGAGCAGGCCGCCCGGATCGCCGGTCAGCTCGATGAGGCGCGGGGCGCGGCGGAGCGTGCAGTGACGGACAAGATGGCCGCTGAGCAGCGCGCCGAGGCTCTGGCCGAGTCGCGTGAGGCGTTGGTGGACGAGCTGGCGAAGGCCCGTCAAGTGATCGCCCGGTTGCAGCAGCGGGCGGAAAACGCGGGCCGTCGGCAGGCGGAAATTTCCGCCCCGGCGAAGCGGAAGAAGTCCACTGCTCTTCCGCCCGCTCTTCCGGTCGACGTTCCGGCCGTGGAGACGGTCGCACCGGCCACTGTCGCCCGCGTTATTTCCGCTTACCGAGCGGCGCCGAACGCGCCTCAGAAGGATCTCGCGGTCGCCGCTGGGACCACGGACCGCACCGTGCGGAAGGTCCTCAACAGCATCCCCGCGGACCATCCGGTCCTCGCCATCGAGGACCGCGACACCGACGACCGCGCCGCGGTCGTTCAGTAGCCGCGGTGCCCGGTCCCACCTCCCACAGCCGGGCCGGGCACCGCATCCAACCCCGAAAGGAAGGAGCCCCGATCATGACGGACATCGTCCTGGCCCGCGAGCACCGGGCCGACAGCGAGCCGACCGGAGAGATTGTGCTGGTCACGGCCCCGACGTACGTGCACACGCGGTGGCCGAGCCCGGCGCAGATGGTCGCGAACGGCGCGGTGGGCGGGATGGCGCTGGTGGGCGCGGTGCTGCTGGCCGGCGGTTTCACCGGCCGGGTCGGCATGGAGTCGCCGGTGACGTGGGCGGCGATGGTGCTGCTGTACGTGCTGGCGTGGGTGGCGTGGCGGGCGTCGCGTCGGGCCGAGGGCGGCCAGTCGTGACGGTGACTGCGCGTAACTCTGAAGTCTGCAGTGCAGAGTCCGGCAGTGTGCTGTCTGAGCGTGAGATCGGCTCTGGGCGGCCGGAAAGTCTGCACTCTGCAATCACGGACGGTGAGCAGCCTCCGCGTACGTCGGCGGACTGGGTCCGCCGGTTCGGGGCGTACTGCACGCCGCCGGCGTTGCTGACGGAGCGCCGCCCCGCGGTGGACACGATGCGCGAGTACGTCGAGCGCGGCCGGTACGTGGAGACGCTGAAGCACCCGCGGCGCCGGTTGGCGCGTGTGTGGCTGGCTGTGGTCGCGATCCCCGCGGTGGCGGTGGCGCGGCTGTTCGAGTGGCTGCTGGAGCGTCCGGCCCGGTTCGCGGTGACGGTCGTGACGGTGAAGCTGCTGTCCACCCTTCCTCCGGTCGCCTGGCTGGTCGACCACGTTCTGACCCCGGGCGCCGACATGGCGCTGCGGGTGTTCCTCTGAGTCGAAGGAGATCGACGTGAAGAAGTGGAAGGGGCGGGTCAGGGAGTCGCTCGCCGACCTGCCCCAGTTCGTCCTCGCCTGGTTCGCGCAGGTGATGGCGTTCCTCGGCGGCGCGTTCGCCGTCGCGACGTTCCTCGGTGACTGGCTCGGCACCATGCTGGGGTGGATCCCGTGGAACTGGGTGCCGGGGGCGCTGCTGTTCGGCATCACCGTGGGTGTGCTGCTGGATCTGCTGTGGGACGCCCTGCCGGAGCGCATCGCCCTGTGGGGTGCGTTCGCGGCGCCGTCGGTGGCCACTGCGGTGCCCGGCAACCTCGGTGACACGGTGCAGGGCTGGGCGGACGACCTGAAGGGTGCGTTGCGGGGCGGGCTCGCCGAGTGGTTCGGGGACCAGCCGGCGATCGGGCTGACGGTGATCTGCCTGATCGGCGTGGTGCTGGGCGCGAAGTACGCGCTGCCGTCGAAGTCGTCGTCGAAGAAGACGGCGAGGGTCGCCTGATGGAGATCGTGCTGCTGTGGTGCTTCGTGATCGCCTACTTCGCGAAGCGCGGCGCCGAGGATCTGGTGCACGCGGTGAAGGGCACCCCGAACCCGCGGTACGAGCTGAAGCGTGAGCGCGCCCGGGCGGCCGGACAGGTCGCGGCGTCGCAGCCGCGGTACGGGACGCGGGAGTGGTTCGCGGACCTGTACTCGGATGCGCTGGTGGCGCACACGGAGAAGCGTCGGCGGGCTGCGGCGGCGAAGGCGCAGCCGGTGGACGACATGGTCGACGTGGTGCGTGAGCCGCGCCGGGACCGCGAGCAGCAGCGCCGGAACGCCGAGCGGGAGGTCGAGCACGACGAGCCGGAGTGGCTGACGCCGGACCGGGGGGAGACGGCCGGCCCGTCCGAGGTGGTTCACGACGACCAGCACCCGTACTGCCTGGAGCCGTGCGGCCCGACCTGCGGCCCGTTCGGCTGGGTGTGCGGTTCTTGCGGGGCCGAGCGGAAGCACTTCGTCTCCCGGTATGAGGCGGAGAAGGCGCACCGGGCGCACGTCTGTCCCCGCACCGACTCCCGGGACCGTTGCCCGGACTGCGGGGCCCCGAACCCGTTCGGCACGCCCTGCCAGCAGCACAACCCCGCGACCGACGACGACACCCCGACCGCCCGGATCTACCAGTTCCCCAACATCAACCAGTTCGAGAAGGAGATCACCATGGCCGACACCGAGGTCACCAGCCTGGCCACCGCGATGGCGTACGCCGAGCTGGCGTCGAAGGCCCACGAGTCGTTCGCCACGGCCGGCGCGGAGCCGTACGTCGCGAGCCTGGAGAACGCCGGGATGACCGGTGAGGCGGTCGGTTCGGCGCGTGCGGCGGCGGAGGCGTCGGCGAACGCGGCGGCGATGTGGTCGGCGCACCGGTCGCTGCTGGAGCAGCAGATGTCGGTGAAGGAGGCGTACCAGTCGCAGCCGGACGCGGCGGACAAGGAGTTCCTGCTCAACGGCTGAGCCCGGGCCGCTTCTGTGGCGCGCAGGCCGACGGGGTCTGCGCGTCGCGGTGGAAGGCCCGGAGCACCAATCCCGGAGGTTGATCGATGGACAGCACAGGCCAGCCGGTTGAGGGCGGGTTGCGTCAGCAGCTTGCCCCGCACGCGGCTGTCGGCGCGCTGGTGGTGGCTGCTGCTGCGGCGAGGGTTGCCGTGCACGTGACCGGTGACGAGCAGGTCGTGGCCACGTGGGTGGCCGGGGCGGCGTTCGTGGTCGGCGTGGTCGCGGCGACCCGGCTGCGGCGTCGGCCGTTGGACAAGAAGTCGCGGCGGCGGGCGTTGGCGTTCATCGGCGTGGCCGCCGGCTGGCTGACGGCGGTGACCGTGACGGGCCTGTCGCTGGGCGCGGTCGGGGTGTTGATGGCGCTCGGTTACGGGCTGTCGCTGCACTGGTGGCGGCAGCACCCGGTGGGCCTGATCCAGCCGAAGTCGGAGTACCAGCGGCTGTGGGCGGAGAACAACGGAGCCAGCGACGGCGCGCTGCCCGGATCCCGGCTGACGAAGCCCGAGCCCATCAAGGCCGGCATCCGGTACGCGCTGAAGCTCCGCGCCGGGAAGCAGACCCTGGAGCAGGCGGTCGCCGCGATCGGCCGGCTCCGCGGTGGCCTGCATCTGCTGCCCGACCAGCAGATGCTGCTGGAGCCGCACCCCACCGAGCCGGAGCCCACCCTTCTGCTGACGATCGTCACGAAGTCGCCCATCAAGCAGGCGGTGGACTGGCCTGGCCCGGAGGCGTTCGACCCGGCGACCGGTCGGGTGCGGCTGGGCCCGTACGCCGACGGTGAGGGAGTCGCCACGTGGCGGGCGTACACAGACAACCGGCTGTGGGGTGGCTTCATCCAGGGCGGCTCCGGGTCGGGCAAGTCCCGGCTCATCGAGTCGATCGCGTTCTCGCTGGCCGCGGCAGAGTCGCACCCGACGGTGATCTGGTACGGCGACGGGCAGCGGGGCGCGTCGTCGCCGCTGCTGATGAAGCACGCTGACCTGTTCGCGGGCACCTACGACCAGATCGAGGCGATGCTCGTCGGCATGGAGCTGCTGATGGTGCTGCGCCAGCAGGAGAACGTGGAGCGAGAGTTGGAGGGTTTCGCGCCGATCGAGGACCGGCCGGGCGTGCTGGGTGTCATCGACGAGTGCCACAAGGTGTTCGACAAGGAGCAGAACGTGCGGTCGGCGCGGACGTGTCAGCGGATCGCGGCGACGATCGCCCGGGAGGGCGGCAAGGTGGGTGTGAACCTGCTGCTGGCCAGCCAGGAGCCCACCTTGGGTGCGTTCGGTGGTGCGGGGAACAACGACGCGGAGGTGCTGCGGTCGAACCTGCTGTCCGGCAACGGGGTGATGCTGGCGGGCAGCGACCCGAACGCGAAGACCATCTTCGGGGTGGAGGACAACCCGAAGAAGTTCCCCCGGTACGGCGGTTACGGGATGGTGACGACGCCCGCGCCGGGTGAGCGTCAGGCTCACTTCCGGGGCTACTACCTGAACGACAAGCTGCGCGCGTACTGGCCGGGCCGGATCGTGTGGCGTTGCCTGTCGGCGCCGGAGGGCTACGTGGCGTTGGGTCGGGACTACGGGACGCGGGCGCGTTCGTATGCGGACCGGAAGGCTTCGTTGTCGGCGCCGCGCCGCACCGTCGAGCGCGGCGCTGCGGAGCCGCAGCCGGCCGCCGGTGGGGATGGTGCGGCGCTGGAGGCGTTCGGTGCGGTGGCGTTCCCGCCGTCGTGGGAGACGTTCGTGGCGCAGGCCCAGCAGGAGGCGCGCAAGGAGTTGGGGCCGTCCCACGCGAAGGTGCTCGACGCCATCGCGGCCGGGCACACGAGTCCGCAGCGGATCGCCGACGAGATCGGGTTGTCGGTGCGGCAGGTGCACAACTTGCTGGGCACGCTGATGGAGGCGGGCCGGGTGCGTGGTGGTGGCCGCCGGTATGAGGTGGCGGAGGCTGCCTGAGCGCGAAAGAGCGGCCCCTGTCTCCGGGTGGAGGCAGGGGCCGCTGTGTGTTCGGGGTCAGGTGGTGGGGGTCTTTTTCTTGGTGCCGCCGGAGATGCCTCGGGCGATCTGGGAGGCGCGGGCGGGGTGGAGTCCGAGGAGTTCGCCGACCTGGTCCCAGGTGCGGCCTTGCTTCAGTTCGTTGACGGCGTCGGCTCTGGCGGCGGCGATGCTGCGTTGGAGTGTGGGTACGGCGTCGAGGGCGGCGGAGAGGGCTTTGGCGCGGGTGACGGGGTCGGTGCTGGTGAGGGCGTCGGGTAGGTGGGCGATGGGTTCGGGGAGTGTCATGTCTCTGAGGTTAGTGGGTTCCCATCGCCTTTTCTAGTGGGTACCCCTTGCGTCCCTAGTGGGTACCCACTACACTATGAGTACAGGCAAGCGAGAGAGGGAGACGGAAATGGCGAAGGGCATCAAGACCAAGACGGACACCTTCACCTACACCTGGATCCCCGGCTCGGACCTGTGCAGCACCGAGGTGCACGCCACCGAGGCCACCTGCGGCGACTGCGAGGACAACGGCCCGTGCGCCGACTGCGGCGGCCAGGTTGCCGGCCCGGACAGCCTGATCTGCGTCGAGAACGGCGAGGTGGTGCACCGGCGGTGCAGCCCGCAGCGGGCGGCCGACGGCTGGGACGACTACTTCTGAGGGGCGGGGGCTTCGGCCTCCACCCTTCCCGCAAGGTCAACTTCTCGATCCCGATTCGCAAGGTCAACTTCTCTGG
This sequence comes from Micromonospora sp. C41, assembly GCF_018070485.1. NCBI lineage: Bacteria > Bacillati > Actinomycetota > Actinomycetes > Micromonosporales > Micromonosporaceae > Micromonospora > Micromonospora sp. C41. The sequence continues at coordinate 9,193 of NZ_JAGPXP010000037.1, forward strand.
CTCCAACCCGACCCACCCTTCAGGAGGAACCATGCAACTGCTCAGCTACACCGACCCCGACGGCAACACCCTCACCATCGACCAGGGCGACGACCTCATCCACATCACCACCAACCGCAGCGTCACCCTCAACGACGAGGCCGTGCGGCTGCTCACCAAGGCGCTGGCCGGCGAGCAGGTATCCGCCGGGCGGATCGTGGCGGGCCGCGAGTACCGGCTGCTGCCGGACCCGCAGCGCGCCAGCGATACGTACGCGCGGTTCCTCGACGGCGTGACTCGGGTGATGGCGTTGGAGGGCCCCCGGGTCAGCGGCGACGTGCTCGTGATGACCATCGACGACAGCGACGCCGACGGGATCGGCGAGTCGGGGCTGGTGCACCAGCGGTACCTGGCCTGACACACAGAAAGAGCCGCCCCGCAACCCATGAGGGAAGCGGGGCGGCTCTGTTCGTGCAGCGTGCAGGTCAGGCCAGGTCGCGCGACGGGGCCGGGGACGACGGCAGCTCGACCAGCGACGGGCTGGCCGGCGCACCGGCCGGAGCCGACACCAGCGACGTCAGCAGCGACGCGACGGCGGCGAGCGCACCGACCGAGGCGACGTCGCCCCAGTTGATGTCGAGGACACCGAGGCCGTCACCGGCGAGCAGCGCGAGGGCGGCCTGGGCGAACGTCTTGAGGGCCCGTTCGAGGGCCTGCTTCCAGAATGAACCGGTCCACATGGTGCTTCCTCCTGGGTACATGGATGCCGGCGGGCGGGGTAGCGTCGCCGGTTGTGGCTGGGATGTCGCAGCTCCGCGAGGCGGGCTGGTTGTACGGTCCGGGCGACCCGTGGACGCCGCTGGCGCTCGTCAGGCTGTTCGAGCATCGGGACGGGTCGGGCCGCTGGGAGATACGCCTGAACTCGCCGGCGCATGAGCCGTCGCAGGTGGCCGTGTTCGACGGCGAGGGGCCTGCGCGGGCAGAGTTGGCGCGGATCTACGCCGACGGTGAGCAGGACGGGACGTGGCGGGTACGCCAGCCCGACGCCTACTGACCGGGGCTACAGGTGGCGGCCGTTGATGGTGCCGCCCGGATCGCGCACCATCACCCGCAACTGCTCCAGGCGCACCTCCGCGTCCAGGCCCACCGGGGCCAGGATCGCTGCCCGCCACGACCGCAGCTTCTCCAGCGCCGCGTCTATCTCGCCGGACAGCTCCCGCATCTGCTTGCGGGCCTGAGCCGCCTCAGCCCGGGCGGCCACCGCCTCCCGCTCGGCCTCCGCCGTCCGCTCCTGCAACTCGTTGACCTGCGCCAACGCCGAGTCGGTGAGCACCTTCACCGCGTCGGCGCGGGTCTTCGGCCGGGCCAGGACACCGGCGATGATCGTGGTCACCACACCCGCCAGCCCCCCGCCGCCGACGGCCGCCGCGACCAGCGCCCAGATGTTGCTCGTCACTCCGTGTCTCCTGCCTGCCGCAGTGCCCGCATGCTCGTCCACACCTGCCAGCCCCGCCACGCGGACGCGGAAGCCCAGCTCGCGCAGAACGCCACCGCGAACCCGACCGCGCCGCTGCCGGTGGACAGCAGCGCCACCGCGTAGACGGCCGGCGCGGCGGTCTGCCCCACCATCGCGGCCAGTTCCAGGACCAGTGAGCGGTACGTGTCGGGGAGGGCGATGCCGATCAGCCCGATCACACCGGAGGCGAGCAGCAGCAGATACCACGTCCAGAGGACCCAGACGTCGACGAGCTGCTCGACGGTGCTGGGGGGTTTCGCTCCGGCGACGAACGCGATCCCGGCTAGGGCGGACAGGACCAGGAGCATCACTTCGTGCGGCCGGTGCCTGCCGGTGACGATGATCGTCGTCGCCACCCGGGCTACCCCTGCAGCCGCGCGGCGAGCTCGTCGGCGAGGGCCTTCGCCTGCTCCCGGGACAGCCCGGCGGTGATCCGGGTGACCAGCTCGTCCACGTCCACCTCCACCGTCGGCGCCGGCAGGCCCCGCAGCGCGTCGTCGAGCAGCGCCCGCACCTCGTCGGGCGACGCCGACTCCCGGGCCACCAGCTCCCCGAGGGTCTTCACGCCAGCGGTGAGGGCGTCGAGCTTGGTCTGGTAGTTGTAGGCCCGGTCGAGGGCCTGCCCGATGGTGTAGCTGCTCTTGCCGATCTTCTGCCCGTGGACCTTGCTGGCGGCGGCGGTGGCCACCCGCTCCACGTCGGCGTCACTCAGCGGCATGTCCTCGTCTCCGATCTGCCAGTCCGCGCCGCTGTCCGCGACGGCGGTGTGCACGGTGCTCACGTGGATGTGCGTGTCGTGCGGGTCGGACCCGCGATAGGTGGACCAGGCCCACCCGTAGTTGGGGCCGGTGATCCGGCCGTTGGAGATGATGTAGCCGATGCGCGGGTCGCGGGACTTCCGCAGCTCCTCGGCGATCTTGTGGGCGTCCAGGCCGAGGCTCGGCGCGTGCGGGAAGTCGCGGGCGCACACCACCGCCGTCTTGCCGAGCGCCGAGTAGACGTGCGGGTAGTGGTCCGACGTCGACGAGTGCGCGCTGTCGGCGATCGACCCCCACGACACCGCCGGAGTAGCCGGCGGCACCGCCTTCGGATGGGCGGCGCGGATCTGCTCGTTGAGCCGATCCAAAGAGCGGACCACCCGCCACGGCTGCCCCTTGCTCCACGCCATGCTCGCCTCCTCCGCGATCAACGTCCGCCAGGTCTCCCGCGCCAGCACTGCCTGCGCGGCCATCAGGTCCCAGCCGTCCTTGTGGAACCAGCACGCCGTCAACGCCCCGTCACCGCGCAGCGCCTCCACCATCGACCGCATCCAGCCGGCCTGGCCCGTCCCGTCCCTGTCGGTGGGGAGCCGCTGAGCGCCCAGCTCGGCGACCAGGTAGGGCAGGCCCGTGTCGACGGCGACCTGCCGGGGGATCGTGAGCAGGTCATCCGGCGACCTGTAGCCGGTGCCGTTGTTGTAGATGTCCCAGCCGATCGCATCCACCGGCACCGTCGGCAGCCACCGCATGTCACCCGGATGCGCCTGCCACCAGTAGCGGGTGTAGACCGGCGCGAGCAGCACCTCCGGCCGGCGCGGATGCCCGGCCAGCGCCGCCACCAGCTCCGCCCACCGGGCGTGGAACACCTCCGGTGTCGGGTCGCCCTCGTCGGGGCCCTGCTCCGGCTCGTGCGCGTACGTCAGCACCAGCGGCCCACGACCCTCCGGCATGGCCATCAGCCACCGCTCCACCGCCGGCACGTCGAACGTCTTGAACGACAGGTGCAGCAGCGTGCCGGTGGGGATCGGCCCGAGGACCGGCCCGTCCCACGCGGGCAGCGCCTTCCCGGCGGCGACGAACACTCTGACGGCGCCGGTTCCGGGGTAGGCGGTGAGCATGTCGGCGACGGTCCGGCCGCCGGGGCACCATCCGACCAGCGTCACAACGACCTCCCGGTCACTTGTGGATCAGGCACTTGGGCTGATTGGTGCTGGTCGTGCCGTCCATCGCGGCGAACATGTCCGCCACGCTGTGGTAGCCGAAGGCGTACATCCCCTGCTCCGGGCCCCACGCCGCGTACGCACGGCAGGCGTTGCGGACCCGGTTGGCGATCTGCGCGTCCGTCGGGGTGTCCCACATCCGGCCGGTCACCTGGTTGAGGCGCGGATCGTTCCAGTACGGGGGGATCACCCAGTAGCGGCGGTCCGCCCACACCACCGGGTCCTCGGCGCCGAGCTGCTGCGACGCCTTGCCGATGTTCGTGTGGTCGGAGTTGTTGTCGACCAGGTGCGTCGGCGTCCACAGCCCGCAGTTCCCGCTGTTCGGGTTGTCGGCCATCACCTGGGCGTGCAGCGCCCGGATCGCGGCCTTGGCCTGCGCGACCGTCACCTGCGTGTCCAGCGGCTCGGTGCCGATGAGGTCCCACGCGAAGTGCAGCCGGTCGGCCGCGACGCCGAGGCAGCCGAGCGCGGCACGAATCTCCCGCAGCCGAGCCACACCCAGGGTGGTGGCGTCGAGCGGCTGGTAGCCCTCCACCGTCGGGTTGTGCGGGGCACCCCACCACGGCGACCACAGCGACCCGTTGATTTTGTCGATGGCCCCCGAACTGGTGCCCTTCGTCATCAGGAGGACGTGCACGTCCCGGCCCGCCGCGACATGCTCCGCGATCGCCACACCGGCGCCGAGGGTCTCGTCATCCGGGTGAGGGACGCAGAAGATCACAGGACGACCCACGCGGGTCCCCTTTCGTAGAGGAGTGAGAAGAGAACTGCTGGTCAGCCGAACGGCAGCACGATCAGCCGACGCCGCTGGAACGTCCCCGTGCCGGAGATGCCCACCTGGTATTTGCAGGTGAACGTGTTCGTGCCCGCCGTCAACCCTTCGATCGGGAACGCGGCCGACATCTGGTAGAGGTCACCGGCCTGGCTGGACTCGGCGATCAGCGCGTTTTCCGTGTTCGCCGCGATCGACGAAGCGCCACTGACGGCGACGCTCATCTGCGCGTTGGAGCCCGCCGTGTTGTTCGACATCAGCGCCGTCAGGATGACGATCGCTGTCGTGCCGGTCGTCAGCGTGACCTGCGGGCCGATCGTGCCCAGGTCCGTCCACGTCGTCGACGTGGTGGTATGCGCCGTGATGACCGTGGCCAAGCCGATCACCCGCTCCGCGATGGAGTTCGGGCCGGTCGTCACCATGATCCTGCCCGCCGTCGTGGCCTTCGCCGGGGCCGTCTCCAGCAGGTTGTCCCGGACGTGGGTGTTGAACTGCGCCGCCGTGAACGGCGTGTTCGCCACCGCCGTCATCGGAGAAACCCAGGCCATCAGACCACCTCGTGCTCTCGTGTCTCATCGATCAGGTCCGCCACCGACTGCCCGTCCGGCACCCCGCACACGACCGCCTGCCGGTGCCCGGCCGGAGCCCAGTTCCGGGTCTGCGGCACCGGCCGCACCTCCAGCGCCGCCCAAATCACGGCGGCGTCCGCAGGCCACTCCAGCGGCTGCACCAGCCGGCAGTTCGAGCACGACATCGCCGCCTGACCAGGCGTGACCTGCTCCGCGCCGCCGCAGTACGGCCGGTCGCAGTCGGCCACCCACCGGCCGTGGTTCACATACGCCTGCGCCACCACGACCCCCCTAGTTGGCGAACAGGCCGACGTCGAATCGGCTCTGCGTCGGATGGTCGAAGATGAACATCGTGTCCGGGTCGTCCCGGCCGGTGTCGCCGAACATGCCCTGGTTGAACCCGGCCCCGGTCGTGTCGAACCGGAACGGATTCCCTGCCGCCGTCGGGATGCGCTCCACCATGAACGTCGTCACGTGGTCGCCGCGGCTCACCGCATGCTCGATGCGCTCTACCCAGCAGTCCGCGTCCAGCCCGGTACCCGAGTCAACAACCCGCACCCGATCCGACAAATCCCGGGCGAGCTGCTGCACCAGCCGCTGCGGGACGCCACCGCGGAACGTCACCGACAGCACCGGCTGCCTGCGCGCACGGCCGGCGAGGATGATGTCCGCGATCGCGATCGCGTCCGGCAGACCCGCCAGCGACGGCGCACGCTCCGACGGCCACGACTGGCGGCCCACATCGCTGATGCTCGCCGCGTCCTCCGCGTGGACCTCCACCTCGGTCTGTGTGGCCACCGGGTACGCGCGCACCGCCATCCCGTCAATCACCGCCGGGCCGCCCACCGCCGTCACGTACACGGTGGTGGACTGCCCCGACGTGCGCGACAGCGACGTCCGCACCGTGCCCGACGCCGGCGTGTAGTCGACACCCTCCACCGGCGCGACCGCCCCGAAGAACGGCTCACCAGAGCGGGCCGCGAGGGCGACGGTTTCGCCGTCGGCGAGCGCCCGCTGACCGGCCATCTGCCACACGGACTCCATCTGCCCCGACGCCACCCGCACCGGAACGCTGTAGGTGACGTCGTTGACCACGTCCCGCCAGCCCGGGTTGTACGACATCGGCGCCGAATAGCACGGCTCCACACCGCCCGACCGCCACGTCGCCTGCACCGTCCGCGACGCCGACCGCATCAGCCGGTGATGCCGGTCCCGGAACACGAACGTGCCGTTGATGTCCACCGACGCCCGGCAGCCCGGACCCTCCGAGTCGAGGATCTGCTGCAGCGCAGCGAACGCATCCACCCCGTCCGCCCACCACCACGGCAACGTCGACGCGCCCACGTCCAGGTCACGGCGGTCCGCCGGCCAGCCCGCCGCGTCGAGCAGCAACCCGATCGCCGCGCCCGTGCGAACCCCCGAGTACAGGGGCGTCGACAGGCGCACACGCTGCAGCCGCGCCAGCCCGTCCAGGGCGGTGACCTGCACCGACCGCTGGTCCGGGCCCGGCTGCAACTCGAAGTCGTCGACGTAGCCGCGCAGCAGCCCGTACGTGACCCCGCCGTACGTGGCCCGCACCCGCAACTCCCGGCCCGGCAGCAACCGGCCCGCCAGCGGCGACAGCGGGTTCTCCGGCGTGTAGTCCCGGCTGCGGTTGTCCAGCTCGAACTGGCCGCGCCCACCCGCGAGCGGGTCGAACGCGCGGCCACGCTCCCGCCCGTACTGCGCCGTCAGCGCGGTACCCCGGTCGAACACCCGGCCCCGCCCCACCCGGGGGAACGTGCCGTCGCCGGCCCAGTCGATGGACACCTCGTAGTCCGGCAGATTCATACCCGGCCCTGCCGTTTCAGGTTGTCCCACGCCCCGGCCAGCCAGTTCTCCGTCTCCACCTGCGAACCGATCACCCCATGGTTCTGCAGGGTGACCTGCACGACGGTGGTGCCGCCCGGCGCCGAGCCGACGCCGGGGAACACTCGCTCCGGGCCGCGCTCACCGAAGCTGTAGGAGTTGCCGGAGTGCAGGCCGTAGCCGTACACCGGCTCACCGATCACCCCACCGTTCGCCATCGCGATGTGGATGTGGTTGCGGTGCGCCTCCATCAACGACTCGTTGAACGAGCCCATGTTCCGGCCGCGCGTGTAGGCGTAGTCGCGGCTGTTCGTCCGGTGGATCAGCTCCAGCGGCCGGCGGGCGGCCAGGAACCCGGCGAGCCGGTCCTGGTTGAAGCCCATCCAGTCCACGGCCCGGCCCGACCCGTGCCACAGCGGATCACCCGCCCGGTAGCCGTTCCCGAACGAGCCGGACATCGGGCCGGTCGCCCGGATCAGCGCGGCGATACCCCGCCACACACCCGAGTCGCCCCGCTGCGCTCCCGGGCTCGACGGCCACGCCCCGAAATCGGGCATGACCGCCTCGGCGACCTCACGCCGCGACGGGATCCGCGTCTTCGCCGCCGTCGTCGGAAACGGCAGACGCACCCGCCCGCCACCGTCGTAGCCGGCCACCTGGCCGGTCGCGTTCATCTCCTCCAACAGGCCCGGATGCCGCCGCTCGATCTGCTGCCGCGACTCCTTGCGGATGACGAACTCGTCGGCGTGCACGATGCCCGCCGGCTCGTACTTGCCGCCCGGCCCGGTCCAGCCGCCGGCGTGGTAGTCCTTGCCCTGGAACGGGCCCTGGAAGTTCGCCGGGATCGTGCCCTTCTTCAACGCCTGCTGGTACGTCGACAGCCGCTTCAGCCGCTCCAACGCCACCGGATAGCCGACCACATCCACCAGTGCCTTGTAGCTGCCGTCGAACGCATCCGCCTTGCCCTTGGCGTCCTTCAGCTGCTTGTCGGCGGTGGTGACGCCCGGCGCCGACGCGGACGCCTTGTACTCGCCGTCGTACTTGTCGGCGTCCGACTTGGCCTGCCGGAACTGCTTCGCCACGTCAGCGATCTGCCGGTCCGTCAGGCCCGCCGCCTCCAGCGTCGCCCGCAGCGCCGGCGTCATCTTCCCGTCGAACGTCGAGGACAGCTCGCCGGCCTTGCCTTGCAGCTCGATCGCCGCCTCGGCCAGCTTCCGGGTCGCCTCCTTGGCCTCCGTGCTGTTCCGCCCGTGCTCCTTGATCGCCTTCGCGGATTCCTTCTGAGCCTCCGCCAGCTTCTGCTGGGCGCTGAGCAGCCCAAAAACCGGGTCGACCTCGCCCTTCATCATGGTCGACAAGACCATCAGCGCCTCGCGCTGCCCGTTCACCGCGGCGGTGGCCGCCTCCGTCGCCGACTCGAAGTCCAGCGTCTTGCTCGTCAGCGCCGCTGTCGGGGACACCGCTTCCTTCGTCGCCGACGCAGCCGTCTCGATCGCCGCCGCGTACTGCGGGAACAACTTCCGCAGCTCCTCCACCGACACACCACTCTTGCCGGCCTCGGTGGCGAGCCGGTCGAACGCCGCCTTCGCCGCATCCGCCTTCCCGGAGGAGACGAGCTGCGCGAACGCCGAGTCCATCGCCTCCACCCGCTCCCGGGTGCGCGTCAGCGACGTGTTCGTCGAGTCGAGCCCGGGCACCAGCCCTTCCAACAAGTCCTGGCCCCAGCGGGTGAACTTCCGGCGATCGTTGTCCGTGTCCGCCAGGAACTTCAGCCCCGTGTTCAGGTCAGCCATGTCGGCGCCCAGCACCCGGGCGGCCTCACCCGCGAGGGCACCCGACTGGCCCCACCGCTCCAAACCCGTCGCCAGCGCATCCACCTGCGGCGACAGGTCACCCACCATCTTGTTGACGATCATGCCCGCGACCTGGAACGCCGCGAACGCCGCCGCCGCCCGGCCGGCCCACTTCGACGCCGTCTCCAGCCCACGCGCCGCCCGCGCACCCGCCGGACCGGTCGCCTCCAGCTCGGCCCGGAACTCGGCGTTCGCCCGCCGCACCTTCACCCAGCCGGCGCCGAGCAGCATCGTCGAGCCGCCGAGCGCGGCCAGCACCGTCAGGGTGCTACCCACCGCCGGAGGCAGGTCGGCCAGTTCGTTGACAACCCCGTCGAGGCCCTGCGTCAGCACCCGCAGCCCACCGTTGGCGCTGGACGACGACTCGATCGCCAGGGTTTCCAGGGAGCCCTGGAGGCGTTCGATGTCACCGGCGAGGTTGTCGGTGCGCATCCGCGCGGTCTCGGCCGCGTAGCCGGCGTCGTTGGTCTTGTCGATCCACTCCTGGATGCCTTCGGCGCCCTCCTGGTAGAGGACGCTGGCGGCGCGGATCGCGTCCTGCCCGAAGATGGTGGCGAGCGCCGCGTTTCGCTGCTCCTGGGTGAGCCCGGCGAGCTGGGTCTTGAGCTGCCCGGCGAGGTTGACGATGCCGACGAAGTTGCCCTGCGCGTCGTAGGCGTTGATGCCCAGCTCCTGCATGAGCCCGGCGGCCTTGTCGGTGGGGTTGGCCAGCATCAGCAGCGCGGTCTTCAGCGACGTGCCGGAGTCGGAGCCGAGCATGCCCGCGCTGGCGAACGCGGCGAGGGTGCCGGTGGTGTCCTCCACCGTCAGGCCCATCTGGTGCGCGACCAGACCGGCCTGCGACAGCGCGTACCCCATGTCGTGCACGGAGCCCTGCGCCTTGCCGGCGGCGGCGGCGAGCAGGTCCGCGATGTGCGGGACGTCGGAGCCTTCGAGGTTGAACTGGGTCATCGCGCTGGCGGCCGTTTCGGCGGCCTCGGCGACGTCCAGCCCGCCGGCGGCGGCGAGGTCGAGGGCACCGCGGAGGCCACCGCCGAGGATCGCCGCCGTGGACACACCGGCCTTGGCCAGCTCTTCGATGCCCTGCGCCGCCTCGGTCGCGCTGTAGGCGGTGTCCGCGCCGGCCTGCAACGCGGCCTTGCGGAGCCGCTCGATGTCGGCGGTGGAGGCGTGCGTGGCCGCACCGACGGCGGACATTTGCTTCTCGAAGTCCATGCCGAACTTGATGGCGGCGCCGGCGAGGCCGAGGAGTCCGGCTCCGGCGATGGCGGCGGAGTCGGCGACCTGGTCGAGGTGCCCGCCCTTCGCGGCCTTGTCCATTTCGCCGGTGAGTTGGCGGGTGGCGGTGCCAGCCTGCTTGAGGCTGTTCATGTAGCCGCCGACTTCGGCGGTCAGCTTCACGCCAACGACACGCAGCGCCACCCCGTCACCCCCGCGTCTTCAGCGTCCACAACCTCGCAGCGGCGTACGGGCTGGGCTTCTTGCCGTCGTTCGCCGCCCGCTGCGCCTCGATCAACGTGAGCTGCGCCCGGCACGTCGACCGGGTGACCTCGAACTGGGTGCCGGTCTCCTCCGGCGACGTGCACTCCTCGATCGGCCCGCCGTGCAGCGGACACAACCCCGCCCGATACAGGCCGAGGGCTTCCATCCACGCCTGCTGCGTCTGATCCCACTCCGTCTCCGGCTGGGACCACGACCGCAGCACACGGCCCTCGCTGTCGTACTCGTACTCGGTGACCGTGACGGGCTCCCACCCGCCGAACCGCTTCGGGCTCACGCCCAGCCGCTCAGCCGCCTCCAGCCGTGCCCGCAGAGCCGGGTCGGCGGCGATGCGGCTTACGAGAAAGGGAGGCTGATCGAGAACCGCGACAGGCGAGCCACCGCGTTCGCCGCATCAGTGATCTGCGGCTCGGTCAGCTTGCTCCGCGTCGACTCGTCCCCGAGCAGCAGCCGCCAGTCCTCGTCATCGAGCTGCGGCTCAACCGTCGCCGCACGCAGCAGCGCGCGCGGGAACGTCGAGGTGTTCCAGACCGCCTGCGCGTCGCGAGGGTCGGCCTCCTCGGTGCCGGTCTTGCGGCGCGGCGGGTGCTCGTCGACCAGGCGCTGCCACTCGTCGCCGTCCAGCGCACGCAGCCTGAACGTGAGCGCGCACTCGTCGAGCTGAGCGCGGATCTCCTGCATCCGCTCGGTCAGCCGGTCTCGCTCCGGGCTGCCTTCCAGCGAGTCGCCCGGGCCGCCTTCCTCGACGACCTTGTCGAGACGCTCCTGGAGCGCCTCGTACTCGTCGATGAGGCCGACGTCCACGCCGAGGTAGACGGTCACCGGCTTGGTTGGCGGTCCGGATCGCCGGATCCGCTCCTTGATCGAAATCTTGTCGGTCATGACTCTCCCGTCCCGGGTCCCGGATGGAGTGCCCGGCCGGCTCCGGGACAGGACCGGCCGGGCACGAAAAAACCGCCCCGAAAGGCGGCAGTCAGAGAGAGGGGATCAGTCAGGCGACCGCGGCGCGCAGCGCCGGGCTCGACGTGATCTTCAGCGGGATCTCGTACCGCTCCACCGTGTTCGGCTCCGGGTCCACCCGCGCCACCTCACCACACAGCGCCGGATACACCTCCACCTTCTGCCCGGTCGCCCATGCGTTCGACGCGGCCACCGACCGGCGCACCACCAGGTAGCCGGCCGCGTCCCGCACCAGCGTGTCGAAGATCGTGTCCGTGCCCGACTGCTTCTTCAGCCGCAGCATCGTCCCCGAGAAGCTCGTCCGACCGTTGACCGTGGTCGAGAACGTCGAGTCCAGCGCCGACGTGTCCACGTCCGCCGTCTCCGGCCGCAGACCCACCAGCCCGTCCGCCGTCAGCGTCGACTGCAGCAGCATCCCGGCGTTCAGCTCGGTCGTGGTCGGCGCGTTGATGTTCGCGATCGACGGCACCCAGGCAACCCGGGTCTTACCGTCAGCGGTGATGTCCGGCACGTCACTTCCCCTTCGTGTTACCGCTGGCGGCGGCCTCGGTCGTGTTGGTGGTGCTCTGCGCCGCCGGCCCACCCTGGACCGCGGCGACGTCCACGAGCTGCTCGTCGTGCAGCACGTCCACGGGCTCCGGCGGAGCCGACGGCTCCCAGCCCAGCGCCCGCCACGTCTCCACCACCCCCGCCGCGAACAGCTGGTGCCCGCCGTGGTCGGTGTGGCGCATCCACACCCGGCCCTCACCGGTCGGCTCGGCCGTCTCCGACCAGCCGCGCGGCACCCACCGGTCCCGCTCCTCGGCACCTTCGACCAGGGCGTGCGCGCCGTAGCCGTCGGTCAGCCAGTACTTCGTCTTCGCCATCAGAGCGCTCCTCAGCAGCGGATCAGCTTGTAGGTCACCGACGTCGCCGAGGACAGCGCGACCGCCGCGACACCGGTAGACGGGTTGACGTGCGCCGGAGACAGTCGGAACCAGCGGTCCGACCCGGCCGGGACCGCCTGCGCCACCGCCGTACCGGCGTTCCCCACCGCGGTGAGGTTCGGGTCCGCCAGCGTCACGTTGATCGACGAACCGCCGCCGTTGATGACGTTGAGCAGCGCGCCGTTGGAACCGATGTCCGAGCCGGACACCGTGTCGGACGTGGTCATCGCCGCGCCGGTCACCGTGGTGGCCGTGCTCGTGACCGAGGTTGCGGTGAGCAGCGCCATCCGGCGCACCCCCTTCTCTTGATCGGATATCCGCCCTCTTGGGGGACGGTGCTACTGGCGCACGCCCGGTACGGTGCGCGGCATGACTGAGCAGCAGCACGAATCGCGGTGGTCCCTCACCCACACCGGCAACCGCGTCGCCCTGGCAGTGCTCATCGGCGCACTCGTCGGATGGATCGGCTCACTCGCCGGAGCAACCGGCACCGCGCACGTCCTCGTGTTCGCGCTGGTCTTCGGCATCACGTACGGGGTGCTGACGTTCGTCGCCAAGCGCTTCTTCTAGGCCGGCACGCTTTCGAGGCGGTAGATGTCAACCCGATCCATGATCAGCGTTCCCGTCGACTCGTCACGCTGAGGCGGCGAACCCTCCTCGCGGCGGATCGGGAAGCACGCACGCCCGGCGATCGACGGCGTCACATCCAGCAGCGCCGCCCGCACCCGCTCACCGAGCGCCCGCGCCGCCGCCGCGTTCCCACCCACACAGTGCGCCCACACCCGCAGCACGAACCGCTCCGAAGAGCCCTCCAGCGGCCGGGAGTCCGGCAACTCCGGGTCCTCGTCGCCGAAGTACAGCAGCACGTACGGCGCGTTCGTGCCCGTCGGCACCGCACCATCCAGCACCCGCAGCGGATTGCCCGGGGCGGCGGCGAGCAGGGCCAGCACCGCGTCAGCGTGCGCCCGAACCGTCATCGCCCCTCCAGCAGCCGCACCGCCAGGTCTTCGAGCGCCCGCTCGAACCGCGGCGCCTCAGCCTGACCAGCCGGCAGCATGTGCGGATGCGGCGGCGACGTCGGCGACCCGTTCTCCAAGATGCTGCCCAGCGAACCCTGCCCCTTGCCGACCTCCGGGCCGATGTCCGCGCTGATGTCCGCCATCCGGCGCCGCGTCTCGTAGGTGATCGCGTACGGGTAGCGGCGCACGTGCCGGCCGATCCGCTTCGCCCGCGTCTGGGCGTCCTTCTTCACGTTGTACGCGCCACGCCCGACGACCTTGGCCACCTCGTCCGGGCAGTCCATGACCGCCTGGTCGATCTCCTTCGCCCACTGCCGGACCTCGCTGGCGTCCATCCCGGCGCCCATCAGCTCGTCCGTTCCGTGACGCCCACCCTGCGGGCCGTGGCGTGACTCTTGTGCGCCAGATCCCGCACCAGGAACACGCGCCCCACCAGATCGGGGTCATGCACCGACGCGGTCACCTTCACCTCGTCGCCCGCCTCCAGCCCGACCACCGACATCGGCAGGTGCACCTCCAGCCGCAGCATCAACTGGAAGTCCTCGCCAACGTCCTCCTGGGCCGCCTGCGTCGACCGCTGCTGCACCCGGCAGCGGCCCTCGTACACGTCCTCGTAGGTGACCACGACGTTCCCGTCGTCGTCGGAGCCCTCACCGGTCCGCCGGCGCACCTCACAGGCGTCCACCATAAGCGCCTCGGCGGCGGCGCGGCCACGGGCCAGCAGAGCATCCAGCACCACGCCACCCCCTACGGTCGGACCACCACACCCGAGACAGGACGCGCCACCACACCCACCGGCGCGCTGATGGTGGTGTCGTCCGCGTCGAAGACACCACCGCTGACGGTCTTGTTCGCCAGCGCCGCCGACGTGCCGTTGATCGTGCCCCCGGCCGTGGTCACGTCCGAGACGAACTTGTGGCTGGCCGAGAACGTGTAGCCGCGCACGAGCGCCACCTTGATGACCGCCGTGTCCAGGTCGATCTCACCCGCGATGAACCCCTCGACGGCAGGGGTGAAGTAACCGTTCGCCACCGTCAGCTCCTCAACAGGCTCGCACCGGCCGCCACCCGGCCGGTCTGATCGTGAACGCGCCCCCCGACGGGACGCCCGCAGCGGCGAGCACCAGCGCCCGCTCCGCCTCGGTGAGCACAGCGCCGCCGACGAACTCCGTCGCGTACGTCACCGAGTAGTCATCCACCTGCTCCGACCGCACCCCGCCCGGATTCAGCAGCGCCCGACGCGCCACCTCCAACGCGACCGGCAGGAACGGCGACAGATCCGCCATCGCGTCGAACCGGGCCGCCCCGACCTCGGCGCGGATCAACGCCGTCGCCAACGACCGGGCCAACTCCGCCGACGCCTGGTCCAGATCCTGCTGCATGTACGAGGCGAGCTGAGGGAGCTCGAACAGGTCAGCCACCGCTCACCTCCAGTTTGGTGGGCCGGACGGCACCCGCATACCGCCCGGCCCCGCCCATCACCGACCCGACGCCCGCCGGGTTCGCTTCGCCGTCGGCGCCGCCTGCTCCGGCTCGTCGCCGTCCGACTCGCCTCCGTCGGCGCGGTCACCGTCGGACCGCTCCGGCTGCTCCGAGCCGCCGTCGACCAGGTGCGCGCCGACCAGCGACGACGCCCAACCGGGCACCTCACCACCCGACGCCAGCAGCACCACCTCACCCGTCTCCGGGTGTGTCACCAGCGTGTTCGCGTTCAGCCGGCCCATCAGAGCACCTTCACCGACATGACCAGGTCCGGGTCCGTCAGCACCGGCATCGCGATGCCGGCCACCAGCGTCCCCGTGTGGACCGGGTTCTCCGACTCCATCGCCACCGCGACCAGGCCCGGCGCGTTCTCCTCGCCCAGCGCCTGCGCGCGGACCAGCTTCTTCGCCTCCTCGGTCGTCCCCCACTGGGTCTGACCGACCGCCATGCCGCCCTCGTTGCCCGGCTCCTCCGGCAGGATCACGATCCGGTCGTCCGGGATCACCCGCCGCATCGTGCCCGTGTGGTCCGGCACCGCCGTGTCGTCCACGATCACCCGCGGCAGCTCCCGGTCCACGAACAGCTGACGCAGCTGCGCCGTCCCGATCGACGGCGGCGCACCGATCAGCGAACCCAGCAGGTTCCGGAAGTCCGGGTCCTTCAGCAGCACGTTCTTGATCCGCGTGGACATGATGATGACGCCCGGGTTGACCTCCTGGCCGGTGGTCGTCCGGTACGTGGTCGTCAGCGCGTCGAGCTGCCCGAACACGTCCGGGCTGCCCGCGTTCCACAGCGTGCTCGCGGTGGTGAAGTTCTGCGCCGGCATGCCGAAGTCCACGCTGCCGAGCTGGAGCCGGTTCTCCGGCGCCGACGGGGTGCCCACCGTCACCTTGCCCGACCAGATCGCCTCGCCCTGCGCCAGCATGATGCGCTGGAGCGCACCACGGGTCAGGGTCAGCAGGTCCTGGTCGAACACCGCGGCGATGGCGTCCTCGTCACCCGACGCGCGGGCGGCGTCCAGCAGCTGGGAGTCCTCCTCCAGCAGCCACATGATGGCCGACATCGGCAGCATCCGACCGGTCACCTCGGTCATCTCACCGCGGTCCAGCGGCACCGCCGGGGTGTTCCACGGCCGGAACGGGATCGCCCGCCGCAGCGACCGCGCCGACCGGCGGAACAGGTACCGGTGGTCCCGGCGCTGCACCGCGGGCAGCCACCGCTGGAGGATGCCACCGGGGAACGGGATCTGCCGCGCCGCGAGGGTCAGCTCCTCCGGATCGGTCAGTTCGAGAGCCATGGTGGCCATCAGGCACCCACCTTGTCGAAGTAGATGTTCGGGGACAGCTCGGCACGCGCCTGCGCGTCGAAACCACCGTTGGCGGGCAGGAGGTCCTCGTACACCCGGCCCCGGTAGTAGAGGGCCGCGTCCACGTGCCGGCCCGACCGGACCTGCTTGTCGTCGAGCAGGAAGCCCTTCGCCGTCTCGGTGCCGCCCGACCCGAGGTCGGTGCCGCCGCCGGTCGCGGTCGCCACGGTCACGGTCGGCGTGGTCCCGCCGGTCAGGGCGCCGCTGTTCGCGGTCATCTGCGCCACGTTGGTGTTCGCCAGCGCGCCGGTGAACGTCACCGACACCGCGCTGCCCGGGTGCGGGCCACCGGAGGTGGTCACGTTCCCGGCGCCGATGTTCGACAGCGCCTCCAGGGCGGTGCGGACCTGCGCGGCGGTCGCGTTGTACGGGATCGCCGCGGTGGTCTGACCCGAGTAGGTCAGCGTGTAGGTGCCGCCGGTCGGGGTGCCGGTGATGGTGACGGTCTGGACCTCTTCGGTGCTGCCGCCGTACGGCGCCCAGCGGCCGGTCGCGGTGACCTGCGCCAGGCACGCACCGGACGGGATGTTCCCGTCGGTGTAGACGGCCAGCACGGCGTCCGCGTCGAGGGTGATGGGTGCACAGTCGACCGGGAACTCGGCCGCCCAGCTCGGGCCGCCGGCACGCCGGGTCGTCTTCGTCACCCCAAGATCGCTGTACATGGGTGTGATCCCTCATCTCTGGGTGGTGACCCCGACGCGAGCGCCCCGGGGGTCGTTCAGGTGTTCTTGATGCCGAGCCGCTCCAGCCGCTTCGCCGCCCGGTCCTGCGCCGACGGCCTCCCACCGCCGCCGCGGGAACCCTGCGACGGGTCCGGCTTCGGCGTCGGCTTCGGCGCCGGCACGACCGGGGCGGTCGGGAACGTCGCGAGGATGTCGTCGGCGTCCGCCTCCAACTCCTCCCGCGTCGAACCGACCAGGCGCTTCGCCTGCGCCGGCGTCAGGCCCTTCTCGGCCGCCACCTCCAGGCGCAGCAGCTTCTGCTCGGCCTGCTGGGCGCGCTGCTCGAACTCGGCGAGCCGCTCGGCGGTCTTCTCCGCCTCCGACTTGTCGCGGTCCTGGTACTTCTTCAGCTCCGCCTGAGCGGCCTTCAGCTCCCGCTCCGCGGCACGGACCTTCTGACGCTCCTCCTGGAGCGCCTTCTTGCCCGGGTCGCGCAGCTCCTCGGGCTGCTGGCTGGCCTGCTCGTCGGGCTCCGTCGCGGAACCCTGCTCGGCCTGGGTGTCGTCTTCAGCCATCGCGGCTGCTCCTTGCATTCGCCCCGCCCTCGCGGCGGGGGACGTCATCAGGTGAGGTCTCGGACTGCGGTCACCGCCGCAGGGCGTAAACCTTCTCGCCGCCGAGAAGCGGAGCGCCTTCGGGGCCCTTCATGTGCGGAGCGATCCATGTCGGGCGATGCACACCCCGAGAGGGGAGCCACTGCTGCCGCCAGTGCCCTCGCACAACCCACCGGTGCCGCCACTCGCGATCTGCGCCCTCGCCGCTTCCGCCCTGCGCCGCCTGCCGCCGGAGCGTGATCACCCGCACGGCAGGGGGCTCCTGGCCCTGCCGCTCGATACGTCGGCGAGCCGCTCTGTCGTAGGTGGCCTCGCCTACGGATGCGATGGGTTGAGCCATGAGCAGCCACACCGCCTTCAGCGTGGCTAGGAGGCGAGCTTCGGCACTCTTTGGGTCGGTCATCGAGATCGGCGAGCCGAGTGATCCGACCGTCTCAACCTGCTCGACACTGAAGGGAGCAGGTGTGAAGAAGGCAAGCATGAGGCGCGGCGAACCATCCGGTATGTACGTGTAATCCTTGATCGAGTCTCGCTCCACGTACCAGTTGATCCACAGTCCGCCATCGGGCCAGCCGCCACTACCCAGATGAGGCCGCCAAGTGGCCGCGCGGATACGCGCCTTCGGGAAGCCGGACGGGAGGGCTGGCAGGTCATCGAAGTAGATGAAGCCGTGCTCGGATGGCACGTCGTCAGGCTGAAGGGTCCAGACCGGCATCGACTCTCGCGCCACCGAAGCGAGCTCGCACATGCCGTCAGTGACATAGAACAGCTCGGCCTGAGTCAGGGTGTTGCTCTCGACCAGAGCCTTCGCCTTCCCCATCTTGATGGGGTCGGCAACACCTATGGCGGCAGCGCCACGAGTGAAAGCTCGCTCGCCGTGGCCACCCACGGACATGGTGTCCCTTAGCTCATCGCGCAGCAGCGGCAGATCTACCGGTCGGATGTGCATGGAGCCTCCCGAGAGATGCGGGAGCCCCGACGCTCGGGACGTCGGGGCTCCCTACCTGCGGTAGCTACTCCGCAGGATGTCGATGGGTTATCGCAGGTCAGTCGGTCAGATAGCCGAAGCGCCGCAGCAATCTGCGGGCCTCTGTTCGATCATTGCCAGCGATGGCGATCACTGATTCAGGCATCAGCCGGGGCACCTTCGCCGACCGGTACCGCTGGCCCTCGACCTTCTGGCCGGTCTGCTTCGCCCCCAACCGCACGCCAGCTACACCGCGAGTCGTCACACCCTCAGAGGTGATGTACAGCTGTCGGCCGTACACGTCGACCGCCTCCAACCGGCCACGATCCCGGCCACCACGCAGCATCCGCGCCTCATCAGCCGTGATCCGCGCACCCGCAGGCGTCAGGCCGCGAGCACCGCGCCGCGCGTTCACCACCTGGCCGATGTCCGCGCCGAGCCGGATCGCCTCGGCGCCCGCTTTCGTGAACACCCGGTCCTGCTCGGCTTCACTCAGGCTGGCGAAGTACCGCTTCGGGTCGGTGCTGACCTCGTCGGCGGTGTCCTCCCGCGCCGGCACATGTACGCAGTCGCCCCGGGTCTACAACGCGGGTGTCTGTCGAAACCCGCGTTGTAGGCGTACCACCTCCCCGCGAGGATCGCGCACCGCGAGCACCCGCCACCCACCAGCATCCGCCGATACCCCGGCACATCCCGCGCCACCGTCGCCACCTGATCCGCGACCCGACCCGCATCCGCCACCTGCGTCCGCACGATCATGTCCAGACCCGCGCCGCCACCCGCCAGCGCCTGCCCCACCGACGCACCGTCACGGATCCCCGACAGGGCCCGGATCGCCGGCTGATACAGCAGATCCGACAAGTCCCGGCCGTCCGAGGCGACACCCGCCAACGCCGAAGGCACCACACTGCCCACACCAGCCGGGTCGATGCCCTGCGCGTCCAGCACCGCATCCAGGTACCGGTCCGCCTGACCGGCCGCCGCCGTCTGCGCACCGACCAGCACCAGCAGCAGCCGCGGCACCAGACGCAGCCACGACGGGCCGATCCGCGCCGGATCCACCTCGCCCCACAGGCGGGCAGCCTCACCCGCCACCGCCGCGCCCAAACGCCGCCGCAGAGCCGCGTGATCCCGAGCCACCTCAGCCGGCGACGGCATCAGCCGGCTCCACCGGCGCCGCTGCTGGCTGCGACGGCAGGCTCCGCGCAATCTCCAACACCGGGTCAGCGGCCCGCTCAGCGTCCCGCAGCGCCTTCAACTTCGCCCGCCTGGCCGGGGAGTAACCCATGTCCTCCCACGCCGCCTCAACCGGCAGAATCCCGGCGCTCACCAGCTTCACCGCCGCGTCGGCCGCCTGCGCCCGGGTCGGAGTCGCCGCCGAGCGCCACTTCGTCTCCAGCTGCTTCATCCGCGGATCCCACTCGCCATCACGGATCCGGACGCCGATCTCCTGCACCCGCTCCCACGCAGCCTCGGCGCCGACCTCGAAGTCCTCCACCTGCTTGATCAGCCGCGACTCGTCCGCCAGGATCCCCTCCGCCGACGGCGGGTTCGTCGTCGCCTGCCCCAGATACCGCATCGGCAGACCCGTCACACCCGACACCAGCGCCGCATAGTGGTTCACGATCCCGGAGAAGTTCGCCAGGTCAGCCGCACTCAGCGAACCGATCTTCGCCTCGGGATTCTTCAACGCCCACACCGCGCCGAAGTACGCCTCCCACGCGGTCAGAACGTTGCCGTCCTTGTCCTTGAAGTCGTCCGGCTGCGCACCCACCACATACCGCTGAGGCACCGCCAGCGCCTCAGTCGCGATCTGCGCGTTCGTCAACGCCCGCGCCGCCGCGTCCGTCAGGCCGATGATCCGGGCCATCGCCGACCGGCCATGACGCCGCGACAGCTGAGCCCGGTTCGTCAGCGGCACCACCGGCACCACACCAAGCTCATGCTCGTCCCGGTCCACCTCGACCCACGTCGCGTTGCGCCGCTCCAGCCACACCGTGACGTTCGGCTGGTACAGCGTCGCGTGCGCGACACCGTCCTCGGTGTAGAACTTCGCCGCCGCGACCGGCTGCCGGGTGCGAGGCGACAGCTCCACCGCCATCTCGTTCGACGACTCGACCGTGATCAGCGGCGTCGCCGCCTCACGCGACCGGTCCTCGTCCCCGCCGTCCGGAGACGGAGCATCCGGGGAATCGGCGTCGCCGGCGCCGACCACGATGAACGCCTGACCGAACTTCAACGCCTCCAGGTGCGCGAGCTTCGACTCGCGATCCAGGGCGTTCGCCTGCCAGATCCGCCACAGATCCGCGTCGCTCTCGGTCTCGTCCGGAAGCTCGAAACCCTCCAGCGTGATCCGCTCCGCGAGTGCATCCACGTACGTGCCCGGCCAGGCCACGATCGTCAGGAACCGGCGCAGCTCCGGCGGGATCGCCAGCCCGAGCTGCTCGACACGCTGCTCACCCTCGTAGTAGGCGTCGAGCAGCCGGTTACGGCGCTCGGCCCGACCAACCTTCAGGTACAGCCGGGCGAGGACGGTCTTCTCGTCGTCGGAGAGGGGCACGCGACCTCCTCCGGCTACCTGAGCACCATGATTGTTGTGTCCTGCTCTTCCTGCGCCTGCGGGCGGCGCAGGAAGCCGTCCAGCCCGGTCGTCATCGCCGCGATCCCGTCGATGCGGGCCTGCGACTTCGCCCGGTCCGGCTTCACCAGCCGGTAGTTGTCCTGCCCGTCACTGCGGGTCTCCACCACCGACGCCATCCACCGCGTCACCGGGTCACCGCCGTGACGCAGCCGCCCGCCCTGCTGCTCGCCGCCGGAGCTGCCCAGCAGCCGCATCAGCTCCTTGACGCTCGGCGACTGGCCGATGTAGGTCTGCGCCACCGGAACCACAGCGACGCCCTTCAGCTCGGCGTCGATCTCCTGCACCATCTGGCCGGCGAACATCCGGTCGTAGGAGATGCGCTGCATGTCCAGCACCGAGCAGTCCGCCAGGGCCACGTCGCGGACCTTCATGTAGTCGATGACGTTGCCCTCGGTCGCGGTGATCCACCCCTCGTCGACCCACCGCGCCAGCGGCACCTGCAAGTGCCGCTCCAGATCCTCGACCCGGTCCTCCGGCACGAAGTAGTGCCACAGCATCTCCAGCTCGACGCCCGGCTGCGTGGACTCCACACCCAGCCACCACGCCGTCAGGTCCGACACCGCGGACAGGTCGAACCCGCCCCACGCCCGCCGACCCTTCAGCCGCGCCAGGTCGACGATCCCCGCGCAGTCGTCCCACTGGTTCAGGTCGATCAGCCGCGACCGGTCCCGCATCCGCCGGTTCAGGTGCAGCCGGCAGAACGTCGGGAAGTACGACGGCGTCGTCTCCGCCTTCCGTGCCTCCTTGCGCAGGTACGACACCGACGGCGACACACCCAGACCCGGGTTGGCCTTGCGCCACGTCGACTCCGCGAACGGGTCGTCGGTCTCCTCGGCCGCCCAGATCACCCCGTAGTGCGTCGGGTCGTCAACGATCCCGTCAGCCACCTTGCGGGTGTAATTGTGCTTCTCGTCGTAGATCGAACCCTCGGTCGCCTCATCCGCCGTGGTGATGAAGATGACCAGCGGCTGAGACCGGGCGCCCGTGCCCGTCTCGATCGCGTCGACCAGGTCCCGCCGCTTGTGCACGTGCACTTCGTCGACCACGGCCCCCGACACGTTCAGGCCGTGCGCCGCTTCGGCGACCTTGGACAGCACCCGGAAGACGCCGCCGAGCTTGTTGTCGACCACCACGTCCGCCAGAGGGCGCACCCGCTTTCGGGCGTGCGGCGACGTGAGGATCATCTTCTTCGCGTCATCGAACACCCGGCGGGCCTGCATCTTGTCGCCCGCCGCGGCGTACACCTCGGCGCCGACCTCGCCGTCGGCCAGCAGCAGCAGATTCCCGAGACCCGAGGAGATGGTCGACTTTCCCGCCTTCCGGGGAACCTCGATCCACACCGCCCGGACCACCCGGACAACCGCGTCGACCTCTTCGTCGTAGCGGACCCAGCCGAAGACCGGAGCGATGATCCATACGACCTGCCACGGCGACAGGCCCTGGCCGAGCCGCAGAGGCAGCCCCGCCCATCGGCCCTTTGTGTGCTTGAACGACGCCAGCCCGCGCATCGCCTTGCGCACCCGATCGACGTCGAACCAGGCGCCCTCGGCCTGATCGGCCTGAAACGCCACCACCAGTGGTCGCGCGGCCAGCGCCTCGTCGATCTGCTCCTCGGTCAGGCCCAACTCGCGCAGCGCCTGCCGCGGAACCGGCAGCTCAGTCGAACGGGTCGTCGTCATCGTCGTCCTTCGGCGGGGAGAACCCCGTCCGGGCCGACGGCGACAGACCCAGCTCCCGGATGTACACCTTCAGCTGGGCGCGGTACTGGCTCACGATCGTCGTCGCGCCGTTCTTCTGCCAGCCCCGCTCGCCCTCCATGAGCAGGCCCCGGGTCGACAGGTCCCGCTCGCACTGGTCGATGCGGGCCACGCAGAGGCAGTAGTCGTGCAGCAGCGTCGCGTCCACCGCCGCCAGGCCGACGGCGTGCTTCAGCACCGGAACGATGCGGCGCCACTCCCGGCGGGCTACCTCACGCGCCCGCCGGTTCAGCGCCTGCAAGTTCTTGTCCCTGACGACGGGGAACACGTCCGTCCAGTCGGGCTCGTCGAGGTCAGCCGGCGGCAGCTTCACGCTCTCCGGCACGGGCCGCTTGCCCGGGTTGCCCTCACGTACGACCTGCAAGACCGGCTTCTTACGAACCGGATCAGCCATCGCTCATCACCGTCCGTTAGTCCACAGCCCGCGCAAAGTCGATCAGTCGCGGCGGTACGCGCAGCCCTCCCCGGTGGTCCGGGGCTTGGGGCACCCCCCGAGGGAGGGTGCCAGGGGTGTCACGCTCCGTCACCTCGCACCGGTCTTGCTTCGCGGCGTTGCACCCGAGGTGACTGCACTGAACGTTCGCCATCGTGTGCTGACCGCCTCGCGACAGCGGCACCACGTGGTCCACGGTCGGGCTGCTCGGGTCGAACGGCGACGCGGTGGCGTCGACCGGGAAGCCGCACAGCTGACACGTCCAGTTGTCGCGGACGAACACGTCGGTGCGGTCGAACACCTCGATGACCGTGGCGCCCGCGCGACGAGCGCGCAACGCCGCGTCGTTGGCCCAGTCGTACTGGCCGGTCATGCCGGTGGCTACGCCGTGCTGGAGCAGCGTGCGGCAGGTGACCGAGCAGGTAGGCCGGCGGTCGCTCTTGGCGGGCCGCAGCACCTGCGCTTGGCAGACGGTGCACGCCGTCTCGACGGCGGCGTGGCGGTTCGGCTGGTGGCGCTGGTTGTAGTGCGTCGAGCACAGGCCACGTGCCCGCAGCGCGCCGTCACAGCCGGGCTCGGTGCAGGTCTTCTTTGGGGAGTCGGCTCTGGTTCTCATGGGTTCCTCCCGGAAAGGCGGAAGCCCCACGCCGGGAGGGACGTGGGGCTTCCTACCTGCGGTAGCTACTCCGCAGGCTGTCTTCGGTCGTCAGCGGGCATTGAACCCGCCGGGCTGATGCTTGGCTGTCTCCTTGCCGTGGCAGCTCGCACAAAGCGGCCTGAGCCGGTCCTCGGTGTCCGGGTCCTTCACGCCTTGGGCGATCAGGTCACGCCGGCTAACCGGGTAGTGGTCGGCGACGGTGGCCGGTGCGGGGCAGAGTCGGCACGTCGGATGGCGCTGGAGGAACAGCGCGCGGCGCCGCTGCCACAGCGAGGTGTAGCCGCGCTGCTGTCTGCTGCCTCGTGCCTGGTCTGCCTCGCGTCTATGCGTGCCGCATCGGCCGCCTGCTGTGAGTTGTGGGCATCCAGGCGCTGGGCAGACGCGCAGGGCGCGGGGCATCTCGTCACCCCCGGGCATGACGAAGCCCCGCCGATCGGGGGATGCGGCGGGGCTTCGGAGACAATGGTGGCGCTGTAGATCCATCGTCCGCACTGCTCACAGGGTTGTCAAGCTGCGACGCCCACCGCGAGCCGGGATACCACCTGCCGCACCTCACCCACCCGGTACAGCGGCCTGCCACGCTCATCCACACCGTGCGACACGATCCGCCCACGAGCCGCGTAGTTGCGCACCATCGACGCCGTCACCGGCCGGTCCAGCACCGTCAACGCCGCCGCGATCAGCGAGGCATGGGCGAGCACCTCGTCGGCTTCACCGAGCAGCCACACCCGACGCTCTCGCACGTCGTGGCGGTTCTTGCAGGCCGGGCACTTGACGGCGCCGTCGTCGGTGCGCGCGTACAGCTCCTCCATGCACACGTCACCGCCGTCGATGGGCGTGTAGCAGGGCCCGGCGTACCACAGCGGCGGCGGGGCATCCACGATCCGGGTGAGAGTCGCGCCGGCGGCGCCGAGCTGGCTGATGGCCTCTTCGGCTTCGGGCCGGTGCCGCAGCCACTCCAGGTGGCCGAGGAGGAACGCGGCGGCCCGCGCGACGGGGTGCGGCACCAGCCGGCCGTAGATCACCGAGCATGATTCATGACGACAAACGCCCTGAGAGCCACACAGAGGCCCGAACGCGGGCTCAGGCATAGCCGGGTATACCCCTCGCGTTTCCGCGACGTGACGGGCCCACGTGACGATGTCGTTCATCGCCCGGTCGCCGCGCTGCCTCGCTCCCGCATCGAACGGCAGTGGCGTCACCCGCAGCCCACCGTCCGGGCGACCGTCGGGGTCATCGTCGGGCATGAGGCGTCCGTGCCGGTCGGAGTAGCGGGCCAGCCGCGCCACCGTGGTCTCGACCTCCCCCGCTACCTGGACGACGTCGCGCAGGTAGCGGGCCGCGGTGGTGTCGACGCAGCGGGGGCACACGTAGGCGGTGTCGCGAACGGGGTTGCCGCACAGGTCGCAGGTGGTGTCGGTGCTCATCAGGTCCCCCCTTGTAGGCTTGCCGGTGGTTGAGCTGGCCGCCCGTGGGGTGTGCTGCTCTGGTGGGGCCGGACCTGGCGAGGGATCCGGCCCCACCGTCGTCTGTCAGTCCTTCGGCACTTCGTCGACCAGCGGTTTCGTCCAGAACGCGTCTCCGCGCCCCCGGGCCGCCTTCCGCTTGCGTCGCGCGATGGCGAACCGAGCACCCCAGCGGGTGATGGTCACGGTGCACACGCCGCCGGTCGGCTCGGTGACGGTGTAGCGGAACGGAAACTCACGGGTGTCGTAGACCTTGTACGTGTCGCCGTCGTGAAGTCGATTCCATTGCTCGGCGTCGTTCACAGCGGGGTTCCTTCCTGGTCGGGCATGTGGCGGCTCCACCGGCCCGCGAGCCGGTACGCCGCGCTGCAGCTCGGGTCGTAGTGGGAGCGGTCGTAGCCGCGCGTCGTGTCCGTGGACGCGTGGCCGACGTCTTTGGCGACCTCGTAGATGGACACCCCGTCGGCGAGGGCGGCGGTGACGTATGTGGCGCGGGTGGCGTGCGGGTGCATCCGGTCGACCACCTCGGCCGGGAGTTTCGCGGCGCGGGCGAGCCGGCGCAGGAGGAGCCGGATGGCTTTGCGGTCGAGCCGGCGGCCGTTCTCGGTGGCGATGAGCGGCCTGACGGGCGTGATGCCGGCCTGACCGGCGAGGACGACGGTGCCGGTGTGGTGGTCGCGGCGGCCGGTCTGGTAGCGGTCGAGCCGGTTCTTCACCTCGGCGGTGAGCACCACCACCCGGCCTTTGCCGCCTTTGCCGTGGACGTGCAGCACCGTGTGTCCCCGATCCACCCCGAGGTCGGCCTGGTTGGCGGCGAGGAGTTCGCCGACGCGGATGCCGGTGCCGAGGAGCAGCCAAACGATGGCTGCGGCCCGGGCGGTGTCGAGGTCGGCTTGGCGGAGGAGGGCGGCGGCGTGTTCGTCGGACAGGGCGGCGGCACGTCGTGGGGCGCGGACGGGGCGGCTGGTCTTGGTGAGGGCGGCCGGGTTGCGTTCGACGACGCGGTGTTCGATGAGCCAGCCGTAGAACGAGCTGACGGCTCCGAGGCGGCGGGCGCGGCTGGTGCCGGCTTCTCCGGTGCCGTTGCGCCCTCCGTGCTCGCTGAGGTGGCGTTGCCAGCGTTTGATGTCGGCGGGCCAGGCGGTGAGCGGGTTGATGCCGTGCTGGATGCACCAGGTGAGCCAGTGGGTGATGTCGCGGCGGTAGGTGGCGGCGGTGAGGTGGTTGCGGAGGCCGTCGAGGTAGACGGCGAGGAGCCGGGCGAGCGGGTCGGCCTCGGCGGGCAGCGGGACAAGGTCAGTCGTCATCGCTGCGTCCCAGCTCTCGATCGCAGGGGCCCATGCCCGCGCAGCCAGCGCAGCAGCACCGCCCGGTCGCCTCGATGTCGTTGACCGGCTCGGCGGGCAGCAGCCGTCCGGCAACCGCCAGGGCATTCAGCGCGGCGCGGGCCTCGACCTCGGGCAGGTCGACGTTGTACAGGAAGTCGCTTCTCGGCGGCGTGGACGAGTTGATGAGTGCGAGCGCAACCAGTCGCACGTCGGCGTCGGTGTAGGCCACGGTGTTCTCCTTCGGGCGGGTGCCGGGCCGGGCGTGCGGGTCGCCCGGCTGCGGCACGGCGGCGAGGTCAGTCACGGCTGGACCTCGCGGCCTCGTGCTCGGCGTCAAGATTCGGGCAGATGTCCCGGGCGCCGACCCGTTTCCATCCGCGCTCGGCGAAGTCGGCACGAGTCGCCGCGAGCTTGCGCGGCTCGTCCACCTCGGGGACGTAATCCTCAGAGAACTCGCAGACATCGCACACGAGGCCGTAGAGCTTCATCACGTAGTAGCTCACTCGGGATCACCTCCTTGATCAATCCGTAGGTGCAGAACAGTGCTTTCGGTGGTACGGCGGTGCGGCCACGGGTGCATGCACTCGTTCGGGTAGTCCGGGCAGGCCCGGTCGGGCGCGGCCATCTCGGTCTCCTTGGTCGCTGGTCGGGTGGTGGCCGGGCCGGGCGTGAGGGTCACCCTCGGCGGGATCGGGGCGAGCGCGGTCATTCGTCATCGCCTTCCAGGTAGCCCCAGCCGTCCCAGGGGTCGTTGTCTGGGTCGAACGGCCGGTAGCGGTCGCATGTCGAGTCGCCGGCGTGTTCCGCCTCGCTCTCGTCGCAATCCGGGGCGGGGGTGGCGGGGATGGGGTGGGAGTCCCAGCCGCAGCCGGGGCAGGGGCCGCTGTCGGCGCCGTGGAGTTCGTTGCCGCAGTAGCCGGGGTCGGCCGGGTCGGGGTGGGTGGCGAGCGGGTCGGTGAGCATGTGGACGGCGGCGCTCAGGTCGGGGTCGTCGCCGAGCTGAAGCCAGCCGCGGAGGTTGGCCAGTACGGCGGTCTGTTGCCGGTCGGTGAGTTGCTCCCAGCGGCCCATCACGCCACCGCCAGGGTCAGGTCGGGCCACTGGACGGCGTCGAGGGCCTTCCGGTTTGCGGCGGGCATGTCGCACATCGGGTGGCCGAGGTGGTCGGCGGCCATCGCGGCGAGCCACAGCGCGTCGGCTTCGTCTTCGCCGCCGTCGAACCAGGGGAAGCGGCGGGCGACGGCGAGCATCATGGCGGCCTTGTCGGCGTTGCCCTTGCCGGTGGCGTACCGCTTCAGCGAGGTGGGGTCGACGACTGCGAACGGAATCTTGTTGACCCACAGCCGCTGAGTGGTGAGCCACCAGAGCCCTGCGCGCTCGTGGTGGCCGCGTTGGATGCCGGCGCGCTGGGTTCCGTAGGCGGGCCCCTCTACCGCAATCAGGTCGCAGCGGTGGGCGAAGTCGCCGATGCGGTCCTCGATCCACTGGAGGCGTTCGTGGCCGCGGAGCTTGGCGGGTGGGCGGATGGTGTCGGTCCAGCCGTTGCCGGCGATGCCGGTGCAGGTGAGTGACAGGTCGAGGCCGATGACGCGGGGCGGGGTCGGCTGGGTCATGGCTTCACCTCGGCGGCAGTCGGGGCCTTCCACTGGCCGCTCTCGGTGGCGGCGACCTGGTCGCGCTGCTCAGTGGTGAGCTGGTTGCGCCAGTAGGTGGGCGAGTTGGGGCAGAGCTGGCAGGCGGGGATGTGGCCGGCGGGTCCGGGTTTGCCGGGGAAGTCGCAGGCGGCGGTCGGCTGGGTCATGGCTTCTCCTTCGGGGCGAGGGTGCGGCGTAGGCGGTTGAGGGCTTCGCGTTGCCGGGCGGCGAGGTCTTCGTCGGCGGCTTGGGCGGCGAGGTGGTCGAGGTATTTGGCGGCGAGGGGACCGACGGGCTCGGGCTCCGTGGTGGCCGGCGCGGTGGGGGTTTTGTTGATCTCCCCCCTCTCGGGCTCACGTTCCGGCCTCCCTATAGAGAGGCCGGAAAACGTGAGTTTCCGAGGGAGGGGCCGCGTGAGTTTCTGTGAAGCTGCGCGTGAGTTTCTGACCTGCGCAAACTCGGCGGACGTATCGATGCGTGACTTTCCCCGTGAGTTTTCGTCGGGAGGGGCCGTGTGAGTTTCCGCGTGAGTTTCTTCGACACGCTCCGCACCCGTCATGTCACTGCCCGTATCGGTCATCGGAAGGCTCCTCATCCCCCGTCCACGACGCCGGAGCAGCCGCGAACCAGCGGTCCCCCTGCCCCCGCCCGCCCTTCCCGTCATTCGCCGCCCGCTCGGTCAACAGGCCCTGCTTGACCAGCTCGCGCAGCTTCCGCCGGGCCTTCTCCACCTGGGCGTTGGTCGGCTTCTCCGCCGAGAAGATGCAGCCGGCCGCCTCACGCGCCGACACACCTGTGCTCGCACACCGGCGGGCCAGAGCAACCACGTCGGTGTCCTCGTCGTGGAACACCTCTGCCAGCCCGGTCGTCCGGTTGTGCAGCACCTTCAGCGGCCCGACCTCGTTCATCGGCTGCTTCAGGTGCACGAAGTCGATGACCGGGTCGCCCGGCTCGCCCCACAGCAGCACCACCGACCCGGCGCCCGACGTCAACCACGTCGACCCGTAGATGCCGTTGATGTTGTTCGGCTTCCCGCCGTCGGCGCCGTTCTTCACCACGTGGTGCAGCTCGACCAGCTGCACACCCTCGGCGAGCGCCAACTGGCGGGCCCGGTTGTATCCGGCACCCACCTCGTCCTTCGACAAGCCCACCGCGGCGTCCTTCAGCGAGTCGACGAACACGACGTCGGCGCCGTGCTGCTGGGCGAGCCGCAGCAGGGAGGCCGGGTCGGCGGCGAAGTCCGACGGCGGCGGCCCGGACCAGAAGCGGAGAATCTCGGCGAGGAGCTCCCGCTCGTCGGTGTTGCCGGCGAACATGCGGCCGAGGTTGCGGCGGGCCTGCTCGGGCCGGTCCATGGCCAGGTACAGCACCCGCTGCTCGCACGGCTCCACCGGGAGGCCGAGGACTTCGTGGTGGAGGCCGGCGACCGCGCGCAGGAGCTGCCCGGCGATGGTGGTCTTCCCGACGCCCTGCGGTCCGGCGATCATGAGTGCTTCGCCGCGGGCCCACAGGATGTCCTCACCCTTGCCCCACAGGGCGGGGGGTGTGGGTGGGAGGTCGAGGAGGAACGTGGCGCCGTCGTGGACGCGGGCGGCGTCGTCGGCGGCGGCCTTGGCGAGCGCGGCCTGCTCTTCGGCCCACATCTGCTCGGCGGCGTGCCGGGCCTTGATGAGGGTGAGCTGCCGGTCGGTCTCTTCGTCCTGGCGTTGCTTGCGGCGGGCGGTGAGCACGTCGGCGCGGGCCTGGTCCTCTTGGCGCTGCCACGCCTCGTGTTCGGGCGTGCCGGCGTCGTAGGGGTTGGGCTCGGGTGGCGCCACGGTGTCCATGCCCTCCCACAGGTCGATGTCGGTCACGCCGCCACCTCAAGGTGCCGGACTGGGCGGCCGGTCTCCCAGTCGACGGCGCCACCGGGGTGGTCGTCGGGCCGCGGCTGGCGGGCGGCGCGTTCGGTGGCGCGCTGGTCGACGGCGCGCTGCGCCCACCAGGTGGCGTCGGCGGCGGTGAGGTTGCCGCGGACACCGCGGCGCGGGTCGGGCTGGCGGCGGGGGCCGCTGTAGGCGAAGCGGATGCCCTCCCACACCTCGGCGAGAGCGCCTTCTTCGCCGTCGCTGATGCCGTCGGCGTAGCCGGTCTCGTAGGCGAGCTGCCAGAGGGCGGGGTCGTCGGCCTGCTCGGCGGCGTCGATGCCGACTTGGAGGGCGAGGCCCATGAGGTAGGCGACCTGTGTGCGGGTGAAGGTTTCCTGTCCGCTGGTGAGTGCGGTGACGGCGCGTTGGGCGGCCTGGTCGTAGGGCAGGGTGTGGACCTCTGCGGTGTGGTGCGGGGTGGTGCTGTTCATCAGGTCCCCCCTGGTCTGGTTCGTGGTGTGCGGTGGTGCCGGTCTGTCGGAGCCCTGCACCGACCGGTGTGGCCGGTGCGGGACTCCGGCGGGCCGGATCACGCGGCCTGCCGGGCGCGGCGGTCGCGGCGGATGCGGGTGCTCGGGTGCGGAACGGCGAGGGCGGGTTTGGGCATGGCGGGGATGCCTTCGCGGTTGCGGAGCTGGTTGACGGCGTTTTGGCCGCGGGTGCGGCCGATGGGTCCGTCGTCGGCGCCGGGCCAGCGGAGGTGGTCGGCGATCTGCTGGTCGGTCATGCGGGTGGCGAGCCTGCGTACGGTTTCGACGAGGTCAGGGCGGTGGCCGGCGATCTGTGCGTGGGTGAGCCGGCCGTCGACGGCGAGGCCGACGGTGATCGGGTCGTAGGCGTCCGGGTCGGTCGGCTCCTCGGAGCCGAACTGCGGCTGCGCCTCGGGGTCGTCGATGGTGTCGTCGTCCCACGCCATCGGACCGGCCCAGCCGCGCCGGGCGGCGTACGCGCGGGACCGCTCGCACGCGCCTGGGACGGTGGCGAGCCGCTCGTAGAGGGCGGCGATGGCGCGGTGGCGGGGGGTGATGATGTGCGGGAATCGCTGCTGCCGCCACCGGCGCACCGACTGCACGTCCACGCCGAGTTCGCTGGCGAGCTTCGCCACGGGATGTCCGATGGCGGTGAGGGCCTGGAGGCGTCGGGCGGCGCCGATCGCGTTGACCACGTCGTGGCCGGTGGGGTGGCGGCGGCTGACGGGCACGGCGAGGATCGCCTTGAGGGTTTGGCTGTGGATCTGGGTGACGACGCCGGCGCGTAGCCGGTGGATGACGGATCGGGAGACTGAGGCGGCGGCGCCGATGCCGCGTCCGGTCCAGCCTGCGGCGGTGAGTTCGGCGATGTGTCGGCGGGCG
Organism: Micromonospora sp. C41; assembly: GCF_018070485.1. Taxonomy (NCBI): domain Bacteria; kingdom Bacillati; phylum Actinomycetota; class Actinomycetes; order Micromonosporales; family Micromonosporaceae; genus Micromonospora; species Micromonospora sp. C41. The sequence continues at coordinate 40,379 of NZ_JAGPXP010000037.1, forward strand.
GGTGCGGCGTCGACGATGCCTTCCCAGGTGCCGTAGGCGAGGCCGCGTGTGCGGGCTCGGCCGCGGGCGGCGGCGCGGTGCTGGCAGCCGCGGCAGCCGGCGGTGTAGCGGGAGTGGTCGTCGCAGGTGATGCGGCGGGACTGGTCGTGGATCATGGCTCAGGCCGCCTCGGCGAGCTGCGCGGACCGGGCCGACCAGGCGTCGAGGATCTCCTTGTCGCGCATGCCGCGCTCCTGGCACGCCTGCTTGATCTCGTCCAGCTCGGTCTGCGTCCGGGCGTTGTTGATGTCGGAGACGACCTCGGCGACGGTCGGCGGGTAGTAGTCCTCGCGGTCGGCCGGCGCCGGCGTGGCGGGCTGCTCGATGAAGTCGGCGGCGGTGACGAGCCTCGGGGCGGGCCGGGCCTCGATGGTGGGGCCCTGGTCGCGGATCTCCTCGGCGGTGTAGGGCATGCCCATGATGGCGTCGGAGGCGATCCACCGGCACACCTCGGCGGTGGCGCGGGCGACGAGCATCGCGGCGGGCTGCTGCTTCCACTGGGCCTTGCCGGTGAGGCCCATCTGCTGGGCGCGGTCGATGGTCCAGGTGGAGGTCTGCCATTCGGTGTCGCCCTTGCGGCGGCCGGACACGACGGCTTCGGCGGCGGTGGACTTGTCGATGCGGACCTCGTGGCCGAGGCCCTGGGTGATGGCGCGGAGGGTGATGGCCTTCGGGGCGGGGGTGCCCTGGATGTTGTCGAACGCCCGCAGGGATGCGATCGGCGACAGGCCGACCTCGGCGCCGGCGAGGATCGCGGCGGCGGCCTCGGCGGGCTTCCCGCGGTACGCCTGGGGGGCGACGGCGGTGTTGCAGATGCCTTCGGCGAGGCTGTGGGCGGCGTGGGCGGCCTGGGCCCACTGGACGAGCTGGGCGGTGGCGGGTTCGGTGCCGGTGGGGACGGCGAGGTGCTGGTCGGCGCGGACGGCGACGTCGGTCATGTCAGAACTCCAGGGCTCGGAGGGCGTACGGGGGCAGCGAGATGGTGGTGATGTCGGAGGCGTAGCCCGGCCACTCGCCGGTGCGCTGGCACTGCGCGAACAGGTCGATGGCCCGGTTGTTGAGGTGCCGGCCCGCGGCGAGCGCGTCGGCGTCGACCTGCACGACGTGGATCAGGTGCGGCGGTGCCGTCTCGACGAACACGAACAGGAACGGCAGGTCGCCGAGGCCGAGCGCGCGGGCGGCCTCGCGGTAGTAGTCGGCCTGGGCGTGATAGCCGTAGCGGGTGATCGCCTTGCGGATGTGCTCCTCGTCGGCGGACTCGCAGGACTTGAGGTCGACGATGGCGTCGGGGCGGAGCAGGTCGGTGCGTGCGCGGCGCCAGATGCCGGTGCGGTCGTCGGTCCAGAACAGCGACTGCTCGACTTCGCCCTTGCCGAGCAGCGCCCCGGCGAGCGGGTGCTGCCGGACGGCGGCGGACATGGCGTCGACCTGCTCGGCCTGCCGGGTGAGCAGCGGCACCTTGCCGGCGGCGTACGCGGCGGCGCGGGCTGCCTTGGCGTCCTTGGTGAGCCAGTTCTTGGCGTCGACCACGACGATGTCGGCGCCGGCGCCGAGGGCCTTGGTGTGGAACGCCTTGCCGAGGTCGAACTCCTCGCGGGAGGGCGGGGGGTTGCGGCGCTCGTAGTCGAACCGGGCGGGGCAGGTCTCCAGTAGCCGGCGGGCGCCGCTGCTGGAGAGACTGCCGCCGGGTACGGGGTCGGCATGGTAGACGTCCTCGGGCATGTTCGGGTACAGCCCGGGTTCGGTGACGATGACCTCGGTGGTGGTCATGCGGCGGCCCGCCCGACGTGCGCGGCCGGGTCGACCTCCCACGCGGTGGCCAGCACCAGCCGGCGCTGCCCGTCGCGGTACTCGAAGTGCGCCTCCGTGGCCTCCGCCAGGGTCTTCGCCGCGAAGTCGGCGTCGATCTCCTCGTACGGCTCCAGCAGTTCTCGGACGGTGCGCTCGGCGTGAACGGCGGCCATCGGGTCGACGGTGTTCGGCATGTCAGGTTCCTTTCAGGCGGACAAGTTGCGGATCGGGACGACGGTGTGCTGGTAGGTCAGCTGCGGGTCGTCGGGCGAGGTGACGTTGATCGGGCGGTGCGGGTGGCTGATGGACAGCTCGGCGCGCTTCGAGGCGAGACCGTGCAGCGCGTCGGCCAGGTAGATCGGGTTGACGCGGACGGTGATCGGGTCGCCGAAGTAGGCGCAGTCGATGTGCTCGCCGGTCTCGGCGGCGATCTCCTGGCCCTTGGCGGTGACGGTCAGGCCGTCGCCGGTGATGTGGAGGACGACGGCGGCCTTCTTGTCGGCGCGGACCAGGTCGGCGCGCTTGAGGGCGGCGGACAGGTCGGCGGCCCACATGGTCACCGGCTGCTCGCCGCGCCCACCGAAGGCGGTGCGCATCTGGACGGGGAACGGGTCGGCCATCAGCCGGCTGGTGACGGTGCGCCCGCCGGCGGTGATGGAGAACAGGTGGTTGTCGCAGCCGACGGTGGCCTGCCCGGCGCCGTGGAGCGTCTTCGCGGTGTCGATGAGGACGGCCGCGGGGACGAGCGCGGTGACCTCGCTGTCGACCTTGCCGGTCCAGTCGGTGTGGCCGCGGGCGGCCCGGTACCGGTCGGTGCCGAGGGCTTCGACGGTGTCGGCGGTGAAGGCGAGGTGGATGCCGCGTAGCGCCTGGATGCTGCTGGCGCCGGTGGTGTCGGCGGCGAGGCCGACGCGGGTGATGAGGTCGGCGAACCGGTCGGCGTCGATTTCGCCGACGGTCGGCGGGGTGGCGGGCAGCGTCGGGTAGTCCTCGACGGTCATCAGCGGCAGGGTGAGTTTGAGGCTGCCGCAGGTGATGCGTGCCGTGGTGTCGACGGTGACGGTGACGGGCTTGTCGGGGAATGTCTTGGCGAGTTCGGCGAGGAGCCGGCCGGAGACGAGCGCTTGGCCGTTGCCGCTGCCGTCGGTGTTGAGGGTGGTGGTGGCGCTGGTGTCGTAGTCGAACGCGGCCAGGGTGGTGATGCCGTCGTGCTGGCTGATGAGTAGTCCGGCGATGACGGGGATGTGGGGTCGGGTGGGGAGGTGTTTGGCGGTCCAGGCGACGGCGGCGGTGAAGGTCTTGGCGTCGGTGGTGAAGGTGAAGGCGTTCATGCCGCCACCGCCTCTCGGCGCTGCATGTCGCGGCGGTCCTTTTCGGTGGTGCCGCCCCATACGCCGTGCTGCTCGCGCTTGTCGAGGGCCCACTGGAGGCAGCGGTCGCGGACGGGGCAGCGGCGGCAGATGGCTTTGGCGTAGGTGGCGTTTTCGCCGCGCTCGGGGAAGAACAGGTCGGCGGGGTATTGGCGGCAGAGGGCGTCTTCGTGCCAGGTGGGGACGGTGCCGAGGTTGGGCAGCCGGGCGGTCACGACGGGGCTCCCTTCGCGGCGCGCTTGATCTTTTTGGCGTGGAACATCGCCTTGTCGGCGGCAGCGGCCAGGTCTCCGGCGTCGGCGAGCATCGCGATGTCGGTGAACGCCGCGATGAGGTCGCCGAGGATGACGTACGGGGGCAGCGGGTCTGGGCCGATGAGGGCTTTCACCTCGTTGATCTGCCGCTCGACGATCTGGATGACGTGCAGCCGGCTGGCGGTGCGGGTGTCCGCCTCGGCCTTGGCTTCGGTGTAGGTGGCGGTGGGTTGTTCGCCGGGCTTCGGCTTGAGGCGCGCGAGGTGGGCGCGGTCCTTGCCGATGTGGAAGTTGATGTCGTTGCGGATGCCTTGGAGGGCGCGGAGCCACATGATCGGGTTGGCGTGGAGCCACGCGATCTCAGCGGGGGCGCTGGCGTTGCGGAGGCTGCGGTCGACGTAGCGGCGGGCGGTGACGAGGGGGCTTTCGGTGATGAAGGCGGTCGCGGTCACCGGGTCACCTCGCTGTTGACGGTGTTCACGTACGGGGTGCGGCCCTTCATGTCGAGGCGGGCGTAGTGGCGGATCGCCTCGCGCTCTCGGGCGGTGAGCGGGTTCATGTAGGGGGCGTGGGGGCGGACCATTTCGGTGGTGTGGCGTCCGGCTTGGCCGCGGAGGAGCCAGGCGAGGGTGAGGCAGATGGCGGCGGGGAGGATGGTGATGGAGGCGATGGGGTAGATGTCGGCGGGCATCAGGCCACCTCCGCCCGGGCCTCGCCCAGCACGCGGCGGATCTCGCCGACCGGGATCTCGTCGCCGTCGTCGAGCGGGTCGCCGTCGCTGCTCATCAGCAGCGCCTTGACGGCGAGGAGTTCGGCGGCGGTGGCGTGCCGGGTCTCGACGAACGGGCAGGGCGCGTTCTCGTCCTCGATCTCGTGGTCGCACTCGCCGTCGAGGCAGAGACCGTCGGCGACCTCGTAGGCGGCGGCGTTGGCGATCTGCTGAAGCTGGTGCACCTGGCCGGCCCAGTGGGTGACGGCCTTGTTGTGGCTGGCGATCTCCTGCTCGGCGCGGTGGAGCCGGTTGGCGAGGTCGGTGGCGCGGTCTTCGGCCTGGTCGGCGCGCTGCTGGGCGGTGACGAGGTCGGGGGTGGCGTTGTGGAGGTGGTTGAGGAGTCGCTGGTTGGCGGCGGTCAGCCCGGCGATCTCGGCGCGGGCGGCGTCCCGGTCGGCGAGGATCTGCTGCGCGTTCCGCAGCGCGTCCTCCCCGTACGTCGCCCGCCACTGCTCCAGCCCGGCCCTGGCCTCGGCCAGCTCGCGGCTCATCTGGGCGGAGCGAGCGCGCTCCTTCTCCAGGTCGATCTGCGTCTTCTCGGCGCACATCTCGACCTCGCTGGCCCGCTCCGCCGCGCGGCGCAGCGCCTCCAGGTCGCGGGCGTACAGCACCTCGCCGTCGACCACGTCGTAGATGCCGTCGCCGGTGGCGGAGATGTACTCCTTCACGCGCTGGGCGGCGTCGACCGGGTCGGGCAGGTCGCGGCTGTCGTCGGCGATGTCGTCGGGCTGGCTCGGCAGGACGTCCACGTGGGTCAGGGCGATGCAGGACGGCTCGCCGCGCAGCCGGACGACGGGGGTGTGTCCGCCGAGCAGCCACGCCTTGCCGTTGGTGAGGTCGTACTTGGGGGCGTCGTCGCGGGTGCCGGTCCAGTAGCGGACCCAGGTGACGCTGCCGTGCTCGGTATTGAAGGTGTCGGCGATGGTCTGCGGGTTGGTGCTGGTCATGGTCAGCTCCTGATCAGGGCGATGAAGAGGGCGGCGGCGAGCAGCCAGCCCGCGACGCCGAGCGGCAGGCCGATGAGCACGCCCCGGTAGGCGTTGCCGTCGGCGGTGGGGCGGGCGCAGTCGCCGGTGTGGTCGGCGAACGGCGGTGCCTGGCAGGTGGGGCAGTTGTAGGCGCCGTGGTTGCGGGGCTTGGGCTGGCGGCGCGGGAAGCGCGGCAGGGGCACGGCGGTCATGCGGCGCCCCTCCGCGCCCGCTGCGACCGGTACCAGCGCTGCTCCCAGCGGTCGTACTGCGACTGCGTCTCCTGCAAGCGGCGGCGCAGCGTCCACGAGTCGATGCCACGCTCGCGGCCGATCCGGTGCGCTTCGGCGACCTCCGCCTCGTGCATCGAGCGGAGGACTACCGGGTCGCCGCTGAGCGCCAGGTCGATGGCGACGTGGTCGAACGGGTAGTCGGCCGGCAGAGGTGTGAAGCACTGCGGGCAGAACTCGGGCAGCTCGGTGAGTGAGTCGATCGGGCGGGTGACGGTGAACATCACGCCACCTGCCCGAGGTCGTCGAGGCAGCACGGCTCGCCGGCCGGGGCGGGGCAGCCGTTCACGCAGGTGCCGCAGGCGGTCTTGTCGTCGGGGCAGCCGGTGGGCGAGTTGGGGCAGCACGGCGGAATGCCGGCGGGCTGCCCGGCCGGGGTGATGTAGACGGTGATCGGGGCGGTCATCGGGCCACCTGCCCGAGGTCGTCGCGGTCGGCTCCCCTGGCGGCCCGGCTGCGGGCGATGGTGGCGTACACGTCGGCGACGACCTCCCGGGACTGGGCGATCAGCTCGTCGACCGTGGGCCGGTGGCAGGGGCCGGGCAGGGTGGGCGGGTTCGGGCCGGGGTACGGCGGCAGTTCGTCGCCGGGCCGGGGTGCGGGGTTCGTCCAGTGGGTGTGGGCGAGGATGTCGGCGAGGTCCAGCGGCCCGGTCATCGGGTCGCCTCCGCCCGGGCGGCGGCGATGAACCGGGCGTCGTCGGCCAGGCGGAGCAGGTACAGCGCGTACTGGCGGAGCTGCTCGTGGGTCACGGCCTTCTGCAAGCCCGCGTTGCGCAGCGGCCAGTCCGAGATGCTCAGCGAGACGGTGAGCGAGGAGTCCTCGGGGTCGATGCCGAAGGAGAGGTTGCAGCCGAAGTCGAGGTTCCAGCGAACGGCGGGGTCGTCCACGCCGTCCGGGTCGGGACCGTCGAACTCGGGCTCGCCGTAGGTGGGGCGCAGGTTGTTGGTGTCGTTGCTCATCGGTTGCTCCCGTTGGTGGCGGTCCAGTAGGTGGACGGGCACATCGACGCAACCAGCGCCAACCGGGCCCGGCGGTCGAACTCGGCGCACGCGATCCGCCGGAACTCGCCGCCCGGCAACGCCTCCAGCCGGTCCACCGCCCGGGCGAGCTGCACGTCCGGCATGGCGGCGACCAGGGCGGTCCACTCGGCGGTGGTGTCGGCGGGGCGGATGGCGGCGCACTCGGCGCGGCACGTGTCGCTGACGCGGACCGGGCGCGTCGTCGGGGCGCTCACCGGGCACCGCCCCGGCAGCCGCTCGCGCACTTCCACTGCGGGTGCTTCAGCGCGAGGGGCGTGCCCACGAACGTGCGCAGCCCGGCGGTGGCCCCGCAGTCGCGGCAGCGCGGCGTCGGGGTGCTCACCACGGACGCCGGGGACTCGTAGGCGAGCCACGGGCGGGAGGTGGAGCAGGTGTTGTCCTTGATGCGGCAGCGGCCGGAGCTGTCCACGGCCCGGTCGGTGGTGTTCACCGGGAGCCCGCCTTCGCCAGCTCGGTCCGGTAGTGACCCGCCAGCAGCTCGAACACCGCCGCCTCGTTGCCGGCGTCCACCGCCGCCGCGACCTGCGCCGCCCACGAGGCGTCCAACTCGGCGACCTCGAACCCGTTCGGGTCGACGACCGTCAGCCGGCCGGTGCGGGAGTGGAAGGTGATCGCGCCGAGGCGGCCCTCGACGTCCCACCGGTAGCCGCCACCGGGCCACGGGCTGCGGGATGTGTACAGCTGCTCGTCGGTTCCGAGAGCGGGGATGTGGTGCTTGTCCATGGGATACTCCCTGTCGGTTCGAACGCCCCTGCGGCTCTTGGTCGGGTAGCGGGGGCGTTTGGCTGTCCGGGGCCCGGGCGGGCGCCGGGGGTAGATCAGGCGGCGGGGCGCCGCTGGCCGGGGATCGGGCCACGGCGGCGGGACTGCCGCTCCTGGGTCTTCTCCAGGTCCCGCTTCCGCCGGCTCGTCGTGTCGCTCGGGACCGTGAACTGCTCGATCAGGTCGGCCAGCTGCCCGTCCGTGAGGTACAGCTCCTTGCCGATCCGGACGTGCGTGAACTGCTTGCGCCGGTCACGCAACCTGCGCGGCGGCATCCCGAGCTGAGCGGCCACGTCCTTGAGGGGGATGAGGTTGGGCAGGGGAGTGGTCATCGCGTCCTCTCTTCCGCGGTGACGGTGTGGTCGTTGATGAAGGCGGCGTAGCTGCTGAGGGGGATGCGAACCGCGCCGTTGGGGCCGGGTGCCTTGATGGCCTTGAGAGCGCCCGAGCTGATGTAGCGGCCGACGCTCCATCGCGAGACGCGTAGGCGTGTGGCCACCTCATCGACGGTCAGGAACTGCTCATCCACGCGACGCCTCCTGTTGCTTCGTCTTGCTGCGTGTTGTGCGATCCCGACGTTAGACGACGAAGCAACACGGCGCAAGATGAAGCAGCAAGTGGGTCCGAAGTTGTGCGTTGGGTTAAGTTGCTGAGATGCCGCTATGTCCGCAACCGCACGTCGTGCTACAACCTGCTACATGGCGGAGCGGGGTCCTGCGTACAACTTCTGGGTCCGGGTCAAGACCGAACAGGCGACCCGGGGGTGGTCAGATTCTGAGCTGAACCGCCGATCAGGTGTTTCTCGGAACACGATCAAAGACCTCGGCACACGCACCCGGGTAGAGGCGGAAACCATCAACGCCCTCGCCGACGCGCTCGACATCCCCCGTACCGACGCACACCGCCTCGCGGGCATCGTCCCCGCAGACGCACACACCTCCGACGAGCGGCGGGTCAGCGTCCGCGAAGCGATCCTCGCCGACCCGAACTACAACGAGCAGCAGCGGCAGACCATGCTCCAGCTCGTCGACATCATCGACCAGGCCAACCGAGCCGGCGGCGGCGAGCAGCGCCGCGCCGGCTAGGACCGCGCCGACCTTCTCGCATCCGCAACCGCGTCCACCGCGGCATCGATCGCGTGCGGCATCAGATCCCCGTAGATCTCCGACGTGGTGGCGAGCTGCTGGTGGCCGAGGAGCCGGGAGATGGCCAGCGGCGTCATGCGCGGGTCCGAGAACAACCAGCTCGCATAGGTGTGCCGCAGGTCGTGCCAGGACGGCGCGACGTGCAACACCCCGGAGCAGTCGCAGTCCGACACCGCGCCGGGCGGCGGCCCGTAGTGGGCGGCGCAGCGGGTGGTGCCGGTGACGACGCGGGCGCCGCACGGCTGCCCGGTCCAGGTGGTGCCGCCGTAGTCCCGGCACCGGCCCCGCGCGCCGGGCAGTGGCGCGCCCTCCCCGTGCGGCGGATGCTCAGGGCACAGCCGGGCGCGGTGAAGCGCCGGCTTCCACACGCGGTCGTACATGCGGTCGTAGTCCAGCGGCCCGCCGTCGTCGCCGCGGAACAGCAGCGTCTCCGGCGGCTGCCCGGCGACCAGGCCGGCGAGCGTCGCGTGGAGGTCGGCGCCGATGGGCAGGACGCGCTTCGCGCGTCCCTTGGTCGTTCCGAGGTAGCGGCGCCCGTTTGCCTCCTTCCACGCCCGCCACACCCGCAGTCGAGGTCCCGACCCGGCAGAGGCCGGCACGAGGTGCTGGGCGGCGAGCGCGGTCACCTCCGACCAGCGGGTGCCCGTCTCCACCACGCAGTCCAGCAGCGGATGCCACCTCGAGGGGAACTGCGCCCGCAGTAGCTCGTACTGGGCCGGGGTGAGGTAGACGGCGCGGTGCCCGCCGGTGTCGTCGTCGTCGGCAACCTGGTCGCGGACGAAGTCGGTGCCGTGGCAGGGGTTCAGCGGGATGTGTCCGTGGCGGACGGCGGCGCCGAGCGCGGTGTGCAGCAGCGAGTAGTAGCGGGTGACGGTCTTCGGGCCCATCGCCTCCCGCAGGTCGTTGAGCCAGCGGCCGACCATGACGGGGGTGATCTGGGTCAGGGGTGTGTCACCGAAGGCGGGGTATATCCTGTCGCGTAATTGCTGCTCGTATCGTTGCCGCGTTCCTGGTGTGATTCGCGTCTTCGACGGCAGCCATTCTTCGCACCATTTCCGCAGCGTTGTCCCTGCGGGGGAATCACTGTCCCCCAGGTCGATGCCCATGTCGGTGTAGACGCGGTCGGCGGTGATGCGCCCGCGGTGGCCTTCGACGATCGCGGCGGCCTCTTCGGCGTAGGCTTGCGCTGGCCAGGTGGTGTACTGCTTGCGGCCGTCGTTGCGCCACACGACGCGCCAGGAGTCACCTCGCCGTTCGATGCTCGCCACGGGGACAGATGATCGTCCCCATGGGGACAGAAGGCAAGGCGCGGCCCGCGTTTCCCGGTCACGCACCGTGCGGATCGCACATGTCGGCCCGAGGTCAGAGGGCGTAAGGGCAGGTCGGGCCAGGGTGGGCCGATCAACTCATAATCCCTCGGTCGCGGGTTCGAACCCCGCCCGCCCCACCA
>NZ_JAGPXP010000038.1:0-49092 GCF_018070485.1 Micromonospora sp. C41
GCACGGGGCACGGACTGGTCGCCGCCGCCCCGGGCGGTGAGGCGGCGGGGGCGACCCGCGCCGCGCGGGCGGCCGGCGTCGTCGGCGGACGGGGGCGCGCCGGTGTCGGGCGGCTCGCGTCGCGGCCGGCGGTCGGGAGAGGTCCCCACGAGTGGAAAACGCGAGAGCGGGGTTTCGGTGACGAGCAGGGGCGCTCGCGGCGGCCGGTCAGCGCCTGCGCGCGACCACCGTCGGCGCGCACGCCGGTCGACCCGGGTGCTGCGGCCCTGGCGCCGGGGGCAACCGGCCCTCGGAAGGGGGCGGTCGCCGGCCCGGTCGGCCGCCGCGAGCGGCCTACGGTACGAGGGTAAACCCGTGAGATGAGCCACACAATGGGAATATCGAAGCTGATCAGGGACGGTCCGTGGTCGTGGCCGGAAGTGTCGGACCGCGGGCGTACGGTTGGTGTCATGGCGCTCGACATTCCCCGGCTCGACGGCCGCTTCCAGGTCGTCAGTGAGTTCCAGCCGGCCGGTGACCAGCCGGCTGCCATCGACGAGCTTGAGCGTCGCGTGCGGCGCGGCGACCGCAACACGGTGCTGCTCGGCGCGACCGGCACCGGCAAGAGCGCCACCACGGCGTGGCTGGTCGAGCGGCTGCAGCGGCCGACCCTGGTGCTCGCCCCCAACAAGACCCTCGCGGCCCAGCTGGCGAAGGAGTTCGGCGAGCTGCTGCCGCGCAACGCCGTCGAATACTTCGTCTCCTACTACGACTACTACCAGCCCGAGGCGTACATCCCGCAGACCGACACCTACATCGAGAAGGACTCCTCGATCAACGAGGAGGTCGAGCGGCTGCGGCACTCGGCCACCATGTCGCTGCTCACCCGGCGCGACGTCATCGTGGTCGCCACCGTCTCGGCGATCTACGGGCTGGGCACGCCGGAGGAATACCTCGACCGGGCCGTGCGGGTGAAGGTGGGGCAGGAGCTGGACCGTGACCAGTTGCTGCGGCGGCTGGTCGACATCCAGTACACGCGCAACGACATGGCCTTCCAGCGCGGCACCTTCCGGGTCCGCGGCGACACGCTGGAGATCATCCCGGCGTACGAGGAGCTGGCGGTCCGCATCGAGCTGTTCGGTGACGAGATCGAGAAGCTCTACTACCTGAACCCGCTGACCGGTGACGTGGTCCGCGAGGTCGACAGCTTGATGATCTTCCCGGCCACGCACTACGCCGCCGGCCCGGAGCGGATGGAACGGGCGATCCGCGACATCGAGGCCGAGCTGGGCGAGCGGCTGGCCGAGCTGGAGCGGCAGGGCAAGCTGCTGGAGGCCCAGCGGCTGCGCATGCGCACCACCTACGACATCGAGATGATGCGGCAGGTGGGCTTCTGCTCCGGCATCGAGAACTACTCCATGCACATCGACGGCCGGCTGCCCGGCAGCCCGCCGCACTGCCTGCTCGACTACTTCCCCGACGACTTCCTCACCGTGGTCGACGAGTCGCACGTGACGATCCCGCAGATCGGCGGCATGTACGAGGGCGACGCCTCCCGCAAGCGGATGCTCATCGACCACGGCTTCCGGCTGCCCAGCGCGGCGGACAACCGTCCGCTGCGCTTCGACGAGTTCCTGGAGCGGGTGGGCCAGATGGTCTACCTGTCCGCCACCCCCGGCCCGTGGGAGCTGGAGCAGGCGCAGGGCGAGTTCGTCGAGCAGGTGATCCGCCCCACCGGCCTGATCGACCCGGAGGTCGTGGTCAAGCCGACAAAGGGCCAGATCGACGACCTCATGCACGAGATCAAGCTGCGCACCGAGCGGGACGAGCGCGTCCTGGTCACCACGCTCACCAAGAAGATGGCCGAGGACCTCTCCGACTACCTGCTGGAGAACGGCATCCGGGTGCGCTACCTGCACTCCGAGGTCGACACGCTGCGCCGGGTCGAGCTGCTGCGCGAGCTGCGCAAGGGCGACTACGACGTGCTCGTCGGCATCAACCTGCTCCGGGAGGGTCTCGACCTGCCCGAGGTCTCCCTGGTGGCGATCCTCGACGCCGACAAGGAGGGGTTCCTGCGCAGCGGCCGGTCGCTGATCCAGACCATCGGCCGGGCGGCCCGTAACGTCTCCGGCCAGGTCCACATGTACGCCGACAAGATCACGCCGTCGATGGCGGACGCGATCGACGAGACCAACCGGCGCCGGGCCAAGCAGATCGCGCACAACGAGGCGAACGGCATCAAGCCGGAGCCGTTGCGCAAGAAGATCCACGACATCCTCGACGACATCTACCGCGAGGCGGAGGACACCGAGAACAGCAACGTCGGCGGTGCCGTGCGGCAGCTCTCCCGGGGCAAGGCGCCGGTGAAGGAGACCCGCAGCCGCCGGGGCGCCGCGACCACCCCGTCCCGCGAGGGCATGGCCCGGGCCGACCTGGCCAACCTCATCCAGGAGCTCAACGACCAGATGCTCGCCGCCGCGCGGGAGCTGCAGTTCGAGCTGGCCGCACGCATCCGGGACGAGGTCGCCGACCTCAAGAAGGAGCTGCGCGGGATGGACGCCGCAGGAGTCCGGTGACCGGCGTGACGGCCGGGGCGGCGCGATGCTGACCGAGGCCGTCGTCGCGCGCCCCGATCCGCGACTGCGCCAGTGGGTGGACAGCTACCTCGGCTACCGCGAGGACGTGTCCGTCCCGCTGGTGCGCCGGGAGGTGGCGGGCGCGTTCGTGGTGCTGATCCTCGGCTGGGGCGACCCGCTGGACGTCACCGACCCGCGTGACCCGGCCCGGGGCGCATACTCCACGAACGCCTTCCTGGCCGGCCCGTTCGACAGCTGGTGCGCCACCCGCACCGTGGGGACGGGCACCGGGGTCCAGGTGATGCTGACCGCCCCGGCGGCCCGCCGCCTGCTCGGGCTGCCGCTGGCCGAGCTGGCCAACCGGGCGGCGCCGGTCGACGCGGTGGCGGGCTGGCTGGCCCGGCTGCGCGACGAGCTGGCCGCAGCGCCGGGCTGGCCGGAGCGTTTCGCCCGGCTCGACGCCGCGCTGTCCGCGCGGCTGGCGGCGACCACGCCGGTGGACCCGCACCTGCTGGCCGCCTGGCGGCGGCTGGACGGCGGCGGGGAAGCGGTCGGCGTGGCCACGCTGGCCGAGGAGCTGGGCTGGTCGCGTCGCCACCTGTCGGTCCGGTTCCGACGGGAGTTCGGCCTGCCGCCGAGGACCGTCGCCCGTCTGCTGCGTTTCGACCGGGCGTACGCGAGCCTGGGCCGCACCGTGCTCACTGCGCCCTTCGCCGTGCCCGGCGACACCGGCTGGGCGGAGCGGGCGGCCCGGTGGGGCTACTACGACCAGTCGCATCTGATCCGGGAGTTCCGCGAGTTCGCCGGCGTCACCCCGGCCGCGCTGGCCGGGCCGGGATCTCATTCGTCCAATCCGGCCTGACCGAGGCGGCGGCAGACTGGCGGCATGCAGAGCGTTTATCCCGTCTTGCGCTATCCCGACGTGCGAGCCGCCGTCGACTTCCTCTGTTCCGCGTTCGGCCTCACCGTGCGCGAGCTGCACGAGCTGCCCGACGGCACCCTGGTCCACGTCGAGCTGGAGTACGCCGGCGATCTGGTGATGCTCGGCCCGGGGCCGGCGCCGCAGCCCCGCCCGGCCGACGACGACTACCGCGTCTACCTGGCGATCGACGACGTCGACGCGCATCACGAGCGGGCCGGGGCGGCCGGCGCGGAGATCATCAGGGCGCCGTTCGACACCGACTACGGCTCCCGTGACTACATCGCCCGCGACCTGTCCGGGCACGTCTGGTCGTTCGGCACCTACCGCCCCTGAACGACTGGCGCCTACTCCGGGCGTGGTAGCGCTGTGTGGGCGAGGTATTGCCGAGCGTGATGGTCATGCGTACTCTCCTCCCCTGGGAGGCGTGCATGCCGTTGTCAGCAAGTCCCGTGGTCCGGAGGGCGCGGCTCGGTGTGGAGCTGCGCCGGCTGCGCCGTCGCGAGTCGCTCACGTTGGAGCAGGTCTGCGTCCGGCTGGGTTGGGCGTCCACCTCGAAGCTGTCCCGCATCGAGCTGGGGCAGAGTCGGCCCGACCTGGCCGACGTGCTCGACCTGCTCGACGTCTATCAGGTGCCGTCACCGCAGCGGGACGAGCTGATAGTCATCGCCCGGGACGCCGCCACCGGACGCGGCTGGTCCCGGGCGCTCGGCGAGATGGGCGAACGGCAGCGGGCGTACGTCGAGCTGGAGGCGGGCGCCGAGCGCATCGTCGAGTATCAGTGCGCGCTCGTGCCCGGCCTGCTCCAGACCCCGGCGTACGCCCGGTTGCGCGTATCGGCGGGCGCGGCGCTGACCGGGGACGTGGACGTGGAGGCCGAGGTCCGCGCCCGCGCGGCGCGTCAGGAGCTGCTGATCCGGCCGGATCCGCCGCACTACACGGCGCTGATCGACGAGCGGGTCTGCGACCCGGACGGCCTGCCCGGTGACGTGTGGCGTGACCAGATGCGGCATCTGCTCGCCCTCGCCGAGCGGCCTCGCGTCAGCGTCCGGCTGCTGCCCGGCGCGTCCTGCGGCGACGGCCCGCACCCGCTCGCGCCGTTCTCCTACTACGCCTACCCCGATCCGGCGGACCCGCGCACCGTGCTGGTGGAGACGCTGACCACCGACGTGCGCCTGGTGTCCGAGACGGACGTGAGCCACTACGAACGGGTCATCGAGCGGCTGCTCGCGGTCGCGCTGCCACCCGATGCCACGGCCGAGCTGGTGGCCCGGCGGCTGGGGGCTGCGCCGGTGCCCCGTCAGCGCGATCCGCACGACCTGGGCTGACCGGCGCGAGCTGGATCGACCGGCACGAGCTGGCGCGACCACCGGGCCCGGCGCCCCCGATGACCGTCGGGGCCGGTGGCCGCGCAGCGCGCAGGCTACGGCACGGGTACGACAGTTCAGGCCGGGACGTCGGTGAAGTGCTCGACCAGCGGCGGCCCGGCGAAGTACGGGCCGATCAGCCCGCGCCACTGCGCGAACCGGTCGGTCTGGCGGAAGTTCACGTCGTGCGCCTCGACCGAGTCCCACTCGACCAGCAGGACGAACCGGGTGGGCGACTCCACGCCCCGGGTCATCCGCACGGAACGGCAGCCCTCGGCGCCGGCGAGGATCGGCCGTGCCTGCGCGTAGGCGGCGGCGAAGTCGTCCTCGTTTCCGGGCGTCACATCGATCAGCGCGACCTCAAGAACCATGTCCGCAGCCTGCCATGCCACCCCGCCGGGTGTACGCACCGGGGGAGACGCCCGGGCGAGAGTTGCTGGGCTAGCCTCCTAGGATGCGCTACGCGGGGTGAGGCGGCGCACGTCACCCAGCCGTACGACGGCCCGGAGATGCGGCACCTGGGTGTGATGGTGAACAATGGCGCCCGAGGAGGGGAGTATTCCCTCGCGGTGGAGTCGTCAGCACGGAAGAGCGCCGGTACCTTACGGTGGCCCGACCCGGCTCCGTCGGTCGGAACCTGCTGTCAGGCTCCGGCGGAAGAGACCTCCGACAGTCACCCCTGTCAGCGTCGACGCACCCCTGCAGCCCACCCGGCGTACGGTGTGCCCGAGGCCGCGTGTCTGCCGGAGGATGGATTTGAACGTGTCCGCATTGGTGTGGGCGGTAACGCTGATCGCGATGATCGCGGTCCTGCTCGCCGACCTGTTCATCATCGGCCGGCGACCGCACGAGCCCAGCGTCCGCGAGTCCAGCCTCTGGGTGGGCTTCTACGTCGGCCTGGCGCTGATCTTCGGCGGGGTGCTCTGGCTGACCGCCGGTGGCCGCGTGGCGGGGGAGTTCTACACCGGCTGGCTCACCGAGTACAGCCTCTCGGTGGACAACCTCTTCGTCTTCGTCATCATCATGGCCCGCTTCGGGGTGCCCCGGCAGTATCAGCAGAAGGTGCTGCTCGTCGGCATCATCCTGGCGCTGGTCATGCGTGGCGGCTTCATCGCGGCCGGCGCGGCGCTGATCTCCCAGTTCTCCTGGGTGTTCTACATCTTCGGCGCGTTCCTCATCTACACCGCGGTGAACCTGGCCCGGCAGGGCGAGCCGGACGAGGACGAGTTCAGCGAGAACGTGCTGATCCGGTGGAGCCGGCGGGCGCTGCCGCTGTCCCGGGACTACGACGGGGCGAAGATCACCACCCGGGAGAACGGTCGGCGGCTGTTCACCCCGATGCTGATCGTGATGATCGCGATCGGCACCACCGACCTGATCTTCGCGCTCGACTCGATCCCGGCGATCTTCGGCATCACCCAGGAGCCGTACCTGGTCTTCACCGCCAACGTCTTCGCCCTGATGGGGCTGCGGCAGCTCTACTTCCTGCTCGGCGGCCTGCTGGACCGGCTCATCTACCTCAGCTACGGCCTCGCCGTGGTGCTCGGCTTCATCGGCGTGAAGCTGATGCTGGAGGCGCTCGCCGACAACCACCTGCCGTTCATCAATGGCGGCGAGCCCGTGGGGTGGGCCCCGCACATCCCGATCTGGCTGTCGCTCACCGTCATCCTCGGCACCCTGGCCGTGGCCACTGCGGCAAGCCTGGCGAAGTCGTCGCGGGACCGGCGACGGGAGCTGGTCAAGACCCGCCCCTGACCGCAGGGTCAGACGCGGTGCGCGCCGACGAGCGTGGCGGCCCGGTCGGCGGGCAGCTCCTCCTCGACCACCCGGCGGGTCAGGTAGCAGGCGTGCAGCATCCGGCGCCGGCCGCCGTGCGGCTCGGCCGAGACGATCCCGACGTGGTGGACGCGCCGGCCGGGCCGCGCGAAGAAGTAGAGGTCGCCGGGACGTTCGTCGCCGAGCACCACCGGCGTCGTCGCGTCCGCCTGGTCGTCGGCGTCGCGGGGGAGCGTGATCCCGTGCCGCCGCCAGGCCAGGTGGACCAGCCCGGAGCAGTCGATGCCGTCGGTGGACAGGCCGCCCCAGACGTAGAGCAGGTCACGCAGCCGCTCGGCGACCGCGAGCACCTCCTTGGCCTCGGGGCGTTCGGCCGGCAGCGGCACCAGGTCGCCCTCCGGGGCCCACAGCGGGTCGGCCCGACCCGGTACGCGGACCGGTCGCCCGCCGTCCACCGGCCGCCCGGCCGACTCCAGGCGGGTGCCGAGCACCAGGCCGCGAAGCGCCGGTGCGCCGCCCGGCGAGGCGTGCAGCGTGGTGTGGGCGACGTCGACGGTCAGCGCGGCGCCGGCCGGCTCGGCTGTGGTCAGGTGGGCGGTCCGCACCCAGCCCGGGTAGCCGTCGGCGCCGTGTTTCGCGGCGGGCTGGCCGAGCGCGACGACGCGGGCCCAGCCGTCCGGCCGCGTCTCGGTGATCCGTACCGGCTCGCCGAGCAGCAACTGGGTCAGGACGCAGTCACCGACCCGCTGGTCGCGGTCCATCCCGGCGATCCAGCCGGCGACGTCGGGGCAGTCGGCAAGAGCGGGCCGGTCGATCGGGCGCACCGCATCGGGTGCTGTCCACAGGGTCGCCACCGGCACCCGTACGACGGCCTGTCGGCACGGTTGAGGCGCCACGCGTACCCCTCTCTGGAATGCTTCTCCGGGCGACCATATGAAAAATTCTGCCGCTACTCAACCATGTGACTGAATTTTAGCTTCACGGAGGCCGGTGACGCCGAGACCCGGCGCGTCCGGCAGCAGCACGCTCGCGCCCTCGTACCGGATGCCGCCGGTCACCGGCGACCAGGCCAGCCACCAGGCGGCGTCGAGGTCCGACACGGCGGTGGTGCCGTAGGCGGCGACCAGGCTGGCGGCGGCGCCCACGCCGACCGGGCCCTCCATCATCGAGCCGACGATGGTGCCCATGCCGTGCGCGGCGGCCAGGTCCAGCAGCGTGCGGGCCGGTTGCAGCCCACCGCACTTGGCCAGCTTCACGTTGACCATGTCGGCGGCCCGCCGCCGGATCACCTCGACCATGTCCCGCACGTCGAAGACGGACTCGTCGGCCAGGATCGGCAGCCCGACCCGGTCGCTGACCCAGGCCAGCCCGTCCAGGTCACGGCGGTGCACCGGCTGCTCGACCAGCTCGACGTCGAGCCCCGCGTCCTCGATCGCGCGGATCACCCGCACCGCCTCCCGGGGCGTCCAGCCCTGGTTGGCGTCCAGCCGGATGCGCACGTCCGGCCCGACCGCGGCCCGCACCGCGCGCACCCGGTCCAGGTCGCCGCGGGCGTCGGTGCCGACCTTGAGCTTGAGCACCCCGAACCCCTCGGCGCCGCGCCGCGCCGCCGTCGCGGCCAGGTCGACCGCGTCGCCGGCGGCCAGCGTGACGTCCGTCGGCACGCGCAGCGCCGTGCCGCCGAGCAGACGCACCAGGGGTACGCCGAGCCGCCGCGCGGCCAGGTCGTGCAGCGCCACGTCGACCGCCGCCTTCGCCGACTCGTTGCCGACCACCGCGCGACGCACCAGCGCGCAGCCCGCCTGGAGGTCGTCGGCGTCCCGGCCGATCAGCAGCGGCGCGAGCAGTTCGCGTACGCACGCCTCGGCGCCGGCCACCGACGCGCCGGTCACCTGCCAGACCTGCGGCGCCTCACCGAAACCCGAGCGGCCGTCGCCGTCGATCACCTCCACGACCAGCGTGTCCACTGTGGTGGTGCGGCGCAGCGCGGTGACGAACGGGGTGTGTAAGGGGGCCGACAGACGGTGGGTGCGTACCGCGGCGATGGTCATGTGGGGCACCCTATAGCCAACTGGCGGCGAGCAGGGGAGGGCCGATGACCGGGCGGGAATGGGAGCTGGTGGGCGCGCCGAACGCGCGTGACCTGGGCGGACTGCCGACGACAGACGGGCGGCGGATACGCGCCGGGCGGCTCATCCGCACGCCCGCGCTGGGCCGGCTCACCGACGAGGACCTGCCGGTGCTGGGCAAGCTCGGCCCGGCCTGCGTGGTGGACCTGCGTGACGTCCACGAGCAGGCGGTGGCCCCGCCGGACCGGCTGGCCGGTGCGCCCCGCGTGGTGCACCTGCCCGTCTACGACGCGGCGCATCCCGTCTTCACGTACGTCTCGGCGGTGCTGCAGGGCCACGACCTGAACGCCTACGCGGCGCTGGCCCGGGAGGGCATGCCGGGGGCGATGACGGCGATCTACCGCTGGTTCGTCACCGGCGAGTCGGCGCGGGCCGGTTTCAGCGCGGCGGTGCGGCTGGCCGTCGAGGACGCGAACCTGCCGCTGCTGTTCCACTGCTCGGCCGGCAAGGACCGCACCGGCTGGCTGTCGGTGGTGCTGCTGACCGCGCTGGGCGTCCAGGAGGAGGCGATCCGCGCCGACTACCTGGTGCACAACGAGCTGACCGAGAGCCTGCGCGAGGTGCTGCTGTCCGCGATGATCCAGCGCCGGCCGGACCTGGATCCGGCGGTGGCGCGGCCGCTGCTGGAGGTGCGCCCGGAATACCTGGACGCCGCCTACGACGAGGTGCGCCGGACGCACGGCTCGTTCGAGGCGTACCTGCGCGACGGTCTGGGGGTGACCGACGCGGACCGCGCGGCGCTGCGCGAGCGGCTGCTGGAGTAGCCGGGTCAGCCGGCCAGGTCGTGTCGCGCCGCCCAGACCCGCGCGGAGACGTGCGCGATCAGCCGGCAGGCGTCGTCCTCCACCTCGTCGCCGTCCGCGCCGCCGTCGGCCAGGTCGGTGGTGGTGCAGACGACGATCGTGTACGGCGGCGCGTCGTCCGGGAAGACCACGCCGGCGCCGTGGCGCACGCCGCGCACCCAGCCGTTCTTGTGCGCGACGCGGGTGCCGTCGGGCAGCCCGGCGGCCAGGGCCTCGCGGGGTTCCTGGGCGGCGAGCACGTCGAGCATGGCCGCGCAGGCAGACGGCGAGGCGAGCGGGCCGGGCCGGGTCGCGCCGAGCGCCAGCTCGCCGAGCAGGGCGGCCAGGTCGGCGGCGGTGACCAGGTTGTCGATGCCGGAGTCGCGGGCGGCGAAGTCCTCGATGCCGCGGCCGGTGACGCTGAGCCGCGCCCCGGCGAGCGCCCACGCCCGCGCCACGGCGGGCAGCCCCACCTGGCCGATGCAGATGTTCGTGGCCAGGTTGCTGGACCGGACGATCATCCGTTCGGCGAGCCAACGCAGCGGCGCGTCCCCGCCGACGCGGTCCCAGACCGCCTCGTCGTTGTCGTAGTTCCGGGCGTTGGCGAACCGGGGCGCGCCCGGCAGCGCGGAGTCGAACGAGTTGCGCACCGGCACCGGCGCGTCCAGGTCGAGCCGGCCGGCCTCGGCGGCGCGGAACAGCGCCACCAGCACGGCGAGCTTCATGGTGCTCGCCGCGTAGTGGGTGGCGTCGGCGCGCCGCGTCCACGTCGGCCGCGCGCCGGGCCGGCCCACGTACGCGGAGACGGTGCCGGGCACCTTGTCCAGGTGCGCGTCGAGCTCCTCCCAGGTCATGGGGGCACCGTAGCCGATCTGCGGGGCAGCGGCGGGCCCGGTGCGGGGCTAGCGTGCGGAGATGACGACCCCGTTGTACGACGACATCGCCGACTGGTACGAGGAGTACGCCAGCGAGACCTCGTCGGTCTACATGGACCGGATCCGGTCGGTGCTGGCCGGCCTGCTGGGCGAGGGCCCGGGCCGCTGCCTGGACCTGTGCTGCGGCACCGGCGCGCACGCGGCCGAGCTGCGCCGTCTCGGGTGGACGCCGGTGGGTGTGGACCTGTCCGGCGGGCAACTGCGCCACGCCCGGTCGCGGCTGCCGGTGGCCCGGGCTGACGCGACAGCGCTGCCGCTGGCCGCCGGCGCGGTGCCGGCCGCGGTGTGCGTGCTCGCGCACACCGACATGCCCGACTATCCGGCCGCGCTCGCGGAGGCGGCGCGGGTGCTGGCGCCCGGTGGCCGGCTGGTGCACGTCGGGGTGCACCCGTGTTACGTGGGCGCGTTCGCCGACCGGTCCGAGCCGGAGCGGATCGTGATCGACGGCGGGTACGCCTCACCGGAGCACACGCTGCGGTCGTGGAACGTCGTCGGGGTGCGGGCGCGTGTCGGCGCCTGGCACCTGCCCCTGGCCGACCTGCTCAACGCCGTCACCGCGGCCGGTCTGGTGGTGACCCGGGTGGTCGAGTCCGGCTCCGGGCCTGTCCCCGACGCCCTGGCGATCGCCGCCACCAAGCCCCGCTGACGCCTCGTCCCCGCGATCGTCCTGCTACGGGCGTTCGTCCGGGGCCGTGCCGCCACCGCTGTCGCCCGACCTCCACCGTGGTCGGCCACTCGTCCGCCCGCTTCCGGGATCCGCCCGCTTGCTCGCTTCCGGGCCAGCCCGCTTGCCCCATTCCCGCGTGCGCTCGCCTGCGCGCTTCCGCGTCCGCCCGCTTGCCGGCTCGCATGTCGGTCGGCCCGTCCGGCTTCCGCCTGTGTCCGCCCGCCCGCTCCTGCCCGTCCGCCGGCTTCCGCCTGCGTCGGCCCGCTCGCTTCTCCTCCGCCCACCGGTTCCGGCCTGCGTCGGGACGTCCACTGCTGGCTCAGTCCGCCAGTTCCACGTCATCCGACGGCCGCTCCCATGCCGTCCGCGGAGACCGCCCAATCTCCCACTATCCGGGATCTAGAAGGTCATATCCCGAGATCCGTGTAGATCTTGGTAGGAATCGGCCCCTGGAGGGGCAGCCCCTGGAGGGGCCATTTCGTACCAAGATCTCGCGCTTGGCGGTCGATCATGAGGTTGGCGGCGGTTATGGAGATCGAAAACGCCGCCAACCTCATGATCAACCGGGCAGGGCAGGGCAGGGCAGGGCAGGGCAGGGGGAGAGACGGGGGAGCCCGGTCCGCCTGGGGCGGGCCGGGCTCCGGGTGGGGCGGGGTGGGTCAGCCTGCGTGCTTGCGGCGGGCCGCCATCCGGCCGCGCTGGGTCTGGTCCAGCACCACCTTGCGGATGCGCACCGCGGCCGGGGTGACCTCGACGCACTCGTCCTCGCGGCAGAACTCCAGCGCCTGCTCCAGGGACAGCTTGCGCGGCGGGATCAGCTTCTCGGTCTCGTCGGCGGTCGACGAGCGCATGTTGGTGAGCTTCTTCTCCTTGGTGATGTTGACGTCCATGTCGTCGGAGCGGGAGTTCTCGCCGACGATCATGCCCTCGTACACCTCGGTGCCCGGCTCGACGAAGAGCTGGCCGCGTTCCTGGAGGTTGGTCATCGCGAACGCGGTGACCGCGCCGGCCCGGTCGGCGACCAGCGACCCGTTGTTGCGGGTGCGCAGCTCGCCGAACCACGGCTCGTACGACTCGAAGACGTGGTGCAGGATGCCGGTGCCGCGGGTCTCGGTGAGGAACTCGGTGCGGAAGCCGATCAGGCCGCGCGCCGGGACCAGCCACTCCATCCGGATCCAGCCGGTGCCGTGGTTGACCAGCTGCTCCATCCGGCCCTTGCGGGTTGCCAGGAGCTGGGTGATCGCGCCGAGGTACTCCTCCGGGGCGTCGATGGTCAGCCGCTCGACCGGCTCGCAGGTCTTCCCGTCGATCTCCCGGGTGACGACCTGCGGCTTGCCGACGGTGAGCTCGAAGGACTCGCGGCGCATCTGCTCGACCAGGATCGCCAGGGCCAGCTCACCACGGCCCTGCACCTCCCAGGCGTCCGGCCGCTCGGTGGGCAGCACCCGCAGCGACACGTTGCCGATCAGCTCCTTGTCGAGCCGGTCCTTGACCATCCGGGCGGTGACCTTGGCGCCCTTGACCCGGCCGACCAGCGGCGAGGTGTTGGTGCCGATGGTCATCGAGATGGCCGGCTCGTCCACGGTGATCAGCGGCAGCGGCACCGGGTTCTCGGCGTCGGCGAGTGTCTCACCGATCATGATCTCCGGGATGCCGGCCACGGCGATGATGTCGCCCGGCCCGGCGGACTCGGCCGGCTTGCGCTCCAGGCCCTCGGTCATCAGCAGCTCGGAGATGCGTACCCGCTGGGTGCTGCCGTCGGTGCGGCACCAGGCCACGGTCTGGCCCTTGCTGATCGTGCCCTGGCGGACCCGGCACAGCGCGAGCCGGCCCAGGAACGGCGAGGCGTCGAGGTTGGTGACGTGCGCCTGCAGCGGCGCGCCCTCGTCGTACGCGGGCGCGGGGATGGTGTCCAGCAGGGTGCGGAACAGCGGCTCCAGGTTGCTGCTGTCGTCCGGGACCGCGCCGTCGGCGGGCTGGGTCAGCGAGGCGATGCCGTCGCGGGCGCAGGCGTAGACGATCGGGAAGTCGATCTGCTCCTCGTCGGCGTCCAGGTCGAGGAACAGCTCGTACGTGTCGTCGACGACCTCCTTGATCCGGGCGTCCGGACGGTCCACCTTGTTGATCACCAGGATGATCGGCAGCCGCGCGCGCAGCGCCTTGCGGAGCACGAACCGGGTCTGCGGCAGGGGGCCCTCGCTGGCGTCGACCAGCAGCACCACACCGTCGACCATGGTCAGGCCGCGCTCGACCTCGCCGCCGAAGTCGGCGTGACCGGGGGTGTCGATGATGTTGATGGTGACCGGTTCCGAGCCGTCCGCCGGCAGGTACCGCACGCCGGTGTTCTTGGCGAGGATGGTGATGCCCTTCTCGCGCTCGAGGTCCATCGAGTCCATGACCCGCTCGGTGTTCTCACCGCGGGCGCCGTAGGCGCCGGCCTGCCGCAACATGGCGTCGACCAGGGTCGTCTTGCCGTGGTCGACGTGGGCGATGATGGCGACGTTGCGGAGGTCGGTGCGTAGCTGCATACCCTCCATACTCCTGTCTGCGGTAGCCCGGGCACGCCTCGGGGTCACCCCGAGATCGCCCGGATCTGCGTCGAAAGTGCTGTGCCGACCGTTCCAGCGACTGGCATGCTGACACCCGTGCGGGGTGTCCGATGCCTGACCTGCTGAGCTGGCTGCAGGAGCTGCCGCCCCTGCTGATCTACCTGGCCGCCGCGGCGATCGTCGCGGCGGAGACCGCGGTGATCGTCGGGCTGCTGATGCCCGGCGAGGCGACCCTGCTTCTGGTCGGCTTCCTAGCGTACGCGGGGACGCTGCGCCTCGCGCCCGTGCTGGTGGCCATGACCGCCGCCGCCGTGATCGGAGACACACTCGCGTGGCGGGCCGGGCGGCGGTACGGCCCACGGCTGCGCGCCTCGGGGGTGGGTGCCCGGATCGGGGCGCACCGGTGGCGGCGGGCCGATTCGCTGCTGGACCGGCTGGGCGGTCGCGGCGTGCTGGCCGCCCGCTGGATCGCGTTCGCCCGTACGCTGGCGCCCCGGCTGGCCGGGTCGGCCGGAATGCCGTACCGGCGGTTCGCGCCGTGGAACCTCGCCGGGGTGGCGAGCTGGGTCGGCGCCTCGGTGCTGGCCGGTTACCTGGCCGGGGAGTCGTACGAGCGGGTGTCGAAGCTGCTCGGCCAGGCCACCGGGGCGGTGCTGGCCCTGCTGCTGTGCCTGCTCGGCGTGGTGCTGGCGGGCCGCTGGCTGGGGCGCAACCCGGACCCGGTGCGCGCGCTGGCCGCCCGGGCCGCCGCGCTGCCGCCGCTGCGCTGGCTGCGGTCCCGGTACGGCGTGCTGTTCTTCCTGGTCGCGATGCGGGTCGGCCCGGCCTGGAGCCTGCTGGTCAACCTGGTGCTGGGGCTGGCGCTGCTGTTCGTCGCCGGGCTGGCCGTGGCGCTGCTGCTGGAGGCGGTGGTCCGGCACAGCGGGCTGGGTGTCCTCGACGGGCTGGTCTCCGACTGGTTCGCCGCCCGGCGTACCCCCGGGGTGGTCGACGCGGCGCAGGCCGCGGTGTCGGGACTGCGCGGCTGGCTGCTCATCGCCGCGGTCGCCGTGGTGGCCGCCGTGGTGACGGGGCGGGGCCGGCCGTGGCGGGCCGACCCGCTCGGGGTGCTGGGCACCGTCGGCGCGGCGGTGCCGCTGGTGTTGCTCGTCGTTGTCGCGGAGCTGACCGATCCGGGTGGCCCGGACCGGGCCGGTGACCTGTTCCCGACCCAGAACGCGGTGGTGACGGCGAGCTTCGGCACGCTGGCCTGGCTGCTGTCCCGCGGCGTGCGCTGGCCGGTCGGCGTGGCCGTGTGGACGGCCGCGTCGGCAGGCGTGGTCATGGTCACCGGCGCGCGGCTCTACCTGGGACTCAGCACCGCGAGCGGCACCGTCACGGCGGTGCTGCTGGGCCTCGCCTGGACCACCGTGTTCGTGGTGGCGTGGGCGACCCGGGACCGGCTGGCGGACGGCGCCGAGCGGCCGGACCCGGCGGACGGCGGCCCGGCCCCACGGGACGCGCCGCCGCGGCCCCGGCGGCGCCGGTCGGCGTCTCGGGTACCCCGCGGACCTGCCGATCCTTGTTAGGGTGCGCCGACGGCAACGACGGGGGAGGTCGGATGCGGCGAGGATTCGGCAGGTGGGCCGCGGTGGCGGTGGCAGCGCTGCTCGCGACGGGCACGCTGACGGCGTGCGGCGAACAGGAACGGCCGGTCCGCGAGGTCGCCGCGGACCTGCCCACGGCGGCGCCGGCGGACGAACCGCAGGAGGCGCCCGCCGACGCGCCCAGCGAGGAGCCACCGGCGGTCGCGGCGATGGGTGGGCGGCCCAGCCCGAGCGCGTCGGCGAAACCGAAACCGGCCGCGAAGCCGTCCCGCACGTCCACGGCCCCGCTGGCCAAGCCGAAGCCGCCGACCGAGACCCAGGTGCCTCCCGCCCCGCCGAAGCCGGCGGACGAGGGCTGTAAGCCGAGCTACCGGGGCACCAAGGCCAGCCAGAGCCAGGTGAAAGCGGCGCTCGCCGATGCCGCGGCGCGCACCTACTGGCCCACCTCGGCGCCGGACATCCGCATCCCGTCGGCCCTGATGAAGGCCACCGCCTGGCAGGAGAGCGGGTGGCAGTCCAACATCATCGCCTGCGATGGCGGGGTCGGGCTGATGCAGGTCATGCCGGCCACGGCGGAGTGGATGAACCAGCGGTTCGGGCAGTCGTACGACATCGACGCCTACCGCGACAACGCCTACCTGGGCGGCACGTACCTGGCCTGGCTGACCAAGTACATCGGCGACATGTACTTCGAGTCCGACTACCGCCTCGACGCCTCGCTGTGCACGTCCACGTTGAACTCCTGCCTGCTCAACGCCGTGATCGCGGCGTACAACTACGGGCACGGCGCGGTGGCGCGGGAGGACCAGCCGCTGACCATCCCCAACCCGCAGTACGTGCGCAACGTGCGGGCGCTGATGACCGAGTGCGAGTGCCTGAGCTTCTGAGCGAACGAGCGAACGAGCGAACGGAACAAACGAACGGGCGGGGCCGGCGAACGTGCCGGCCCCGCCCTGTCTGTCCAGGTCAGTCCCGCGCGGGCACCGGCTCGGCCGGCGCGTCGACGGCGTCGCCGGGCGCGTCGGCGTCCCGGGTGATCCGGCCGGGCCACCAGAACCGGTCGCCGAGCAGGAACGCCAGCGACGGCACCAGCACGGTACGGACCAGCAGCGTGTCCAGCAGCACACCGATGCAGACGATGATGCCGATCTGGGTGAGCGTGATCAGCGGCAGCACGCCGAGCACCGCGAAGACCGCGGCGAGCAGCACGCCCGCGCTGGTGATGACGCCGCCGGTGACCCGCAGCGCCGACAGCATGCCGTCGCGGGTGCCGGTGCGCCGGGCGTCCTCCCGGGCCCGGGTGACCAGGAAGATGTTGTAGTCGACGCCGAGCGCCACCAGGAAGACGAACGCGAGCAGCAGCACCCCGCTGTCCAGCGCCGGGAAGTCCAGCACGTGGTCGAAGAGCAGCCAGGCCGCGCCGAGGCTGGCGAAGAACGACGCGATCACGGTCACCACCAGCAGCAGCGGCGCCAGGATTCCGCGCAGCAGCAGCACCAGAACCGCACCGACCAGCAGCAGGATGAGCGGCAGGATCAGCTTGAGGTCCTTGGTGTTCGCCTCGTTCGAGTCGTAGGTCGCGGCGACCGAACCACCGACCAGGGCGCCGTCGGGGGCGTCCGCGCCGTCCACGGCGGGCGGCGCGGAATCCGGTACGGCGGCCACGGCGTCGCGCAGCGCCACCACGGCCCGGTCGGAGGCGGCGCTGCCGGGCTCGGCGGTGAGCACCACGTCGATCTGGGCGACCCGGTCTCCGGCGGCGCCCGGCCGGGCCGAGGCGACCCCGTCGACGTCGGAGGCGGCGGCGAGCACCGCCTGGGCGGCCTGCGGGTTGGTGAGCACCGCAACCGGCTGGGTGCTGCCGGCCGGGAACGCCCGGGCGAGCGTCTCCGCCCCGGCGACCGCCTCCGGCTTCTCGCTGAACTGCTCGGTCTCGGACAGGCCGGTGCGGATGCCGAGGCCGCCGAGGGCCAGGCCGGCGAGCAGCAGGACGGCGAGCGCGGCGACCGGCAGCGGCCGGCGGATGACCATCTCGCCGAGGCGGCCCCAGATCCGACCCTCGCGGGCGGCGCTGCCGACGCGGGGGATGAACGGCCAGAACAGGCCCCGGCCGAACAGCAGCAGGGCTGCGGGGAGCACGAACAGGGCGGAGAGCATGGCGAGGATCACACCGGTGGCGCAGGCGATGGCGAGCGCCCGGTTGGTCTCCTGCTCGGACAGCAGCAGCGTGAGCACGCCGAGGACGACGGTGCTGCCGCTGGCCAGGATCGGTTCGGCGGTGCGGCGCAGCGCCGAGCGCATGGCGGCGAACCGGTCCTCCTCCCGGCGCAGCTCCTCCCGGTAGCGGGCGATGAGCAGCAGGGCGTAGTTGGTCGCGGCGCCGAACACCAGCACGCTGGCGATGCCGGTGACCTGGCCGCTGGGCAGGTAGATGCCGAACGCGGGCACGAGGGACTCCACCACGCGCAGCGTGATCTGCTCGGTCGCGCCCACCACGAGCAGCGGTACGAGCCACAGGAACGGGCTGCGGTAGGTGACCAGCAGCAGCACCGCCACCACGGCGGCGGTGACCAGCAGCAGCGTGGTGTCCGCGCCCTGGAACACCTTGCCCAGGTCGGCGGTGAACGCGGGCCCGCCGGTGACCTCGACGGTCAGCTCGCCGGGCAGGTCACCGACCGCCTCACGGAGCTTCTCCACCTCGTCGACCACCGCCGACGGGCCGCCCTCGGTGGACAGCGGCACCGCGACCAGCGCCACGGTCCCGTCCGGGGAGACCTGGGCGGGGGAGACCCGGCCGCCGGCGGCGAGTGAGCTCAGCTGGCCGGTGAGGCCGTCGAGCTGACCTCGGTCGGCGCCGCTCAGCGGGGCCTGGTCGGCGCGGCTGACCACCACCAGGGCGGTCTGGGCGTCCTTGGAGGGCAACTGGTCCTGCAGCCGTTCGACCTGCGTCGACTGCCATTTCACGGACAGGCCGGTGCCGGAGACCGGGTCGGGATTGTCCGGCTTCGGCAGCCCGAAGGCGACTACGCCGACGACGAGCGCGACGGCCAGGGTGAGCCAGGCGGCGAGCCGGCCCCGGACGACGCGGGAGAACAGTGACATCGGATGCCCTCACTATTTGGTCGCGGAGGATTCTCTCTGAACGAGTATCTTGATAAGCGAGATTATCCGGGGTGGTTCTATGCTGCAACCGGATCAGTTCGGGCAGGGGGTGTCGGCGAACGGTGGCGCACAGGATGTACCGGCGACGGGACGACCCGCGCGGGCGGATGATCGCCGAGATCACCAACGACCTGCGCCGATACTCCGTCGACGCCCAGCACATCGGGCACGCCTTCGCCGGACTGCACGGGCTCAACGCCACCGACCTGCAGGCGTTGATCGCGGTGATGGAGGCCGAGCTGGTCGGCGACCCGATCACCCCGGGCCGCCTCGGTGAGGCGCTCAACATCTCCTCCGGGTCGGTGACAGCGCTCGTCGACCGCCTGGAACGCGGCGGTCACATCCGCCGCGACCGGGACACCGCCGACCGCCGCAAGATCCTCCTGCACTACGCCGACCGTGGCGCCACGCTGGCGCAGAGCTTCTTCGGCCCGCTCGGGCGCCGCACCGACGAGGTGATGGACCGCTTCACCGACGACGAGCTGGCCGTGGTGCAGCGGTTCATGGCGGAGATGGTGCGCTCCATGCGTACCCACCGGGACGAGATCCGCGCCGCGCCCCGCCGCGGCGCCGCACCCGGCCCCGGGGAGGGCGACTGACCGTGCGGCTGGTCACCCGGGCCGCCGCCGCGGCGCTGCGACTACCGGCCGCCCGCACCGGGCGGGTCACCGTCACCCGGGACATCCCGGTCCGGGTCCGCGACGGGGTGACGCTGCGCGCCGACCACTACGCCCCCGACCTGCCCGGCGCGCACTGCGTGCTGATCCGCACCCCGTACGGGCGGGGCGGGCCGATCCGCCTGCTCGGCCGCCTGATCGCCGAGCGGGGCTTCCACGTGGTCATCCAGTCCTGCCGCGGCACGTACGGCTCGGGCGGCGAGTTCGCGCCGCTGGTGCACGAGCGCGACGACGGCCTCGACACGCTGGACTGGCTGCGCCGCCAGCGGTGGTGGACCGGCGCGTTCGGCATGTTCGGTGCCAGCTACCAGGGCTTCGTGCAGTGGGCGCTCGCCGCCGAGGCGGGCGACGAGCTGCGCGCGATGGTCGCCGTGGTGACCGCGTCGGGCACCCGCGACTCCACGTACGCGGGGGAGTCGTTCGCCCTGGACACGGTGCTCACCTGGGCCGAGCTGCTCCAGGCGCAGACGGTGCCCTGGCTGGCCCGGCAGTGGGAACTCAAGCGCGGTCAGCCCCGCCTCGTCCGTGCCCTGGCGCACCTGCCGCTGGCCGAGGCGGACCGGGTCGCCACCGGTGTCACGGTGCCGTTCTTCCAGGAGTGGCTGCGCCATCACACCCCCGACGCCGACTACTGGCGTACCCGGGTCTTCGGCGAACGGATCACCGAGGTGCGCGCCCCGGTCGCCATGGTCAGCGGCTGGCAGGACATCTTCCTGCCGGCCCAGCTCGACGACTACGCCCGCCTGCGGGCCGCCGGAGCGCGACCCCGCCTGGTCGTCGGCCCCTGGACCCATGGCAGCCCGGGGCTGCTCCTGGCGTCGCTGCGCGAAGGGCTGGACTGGCTCGACACGCACCTGGCCGGGCGACCCGCGCCGCAGCGCGCGCCGGTGCGGGTGCACGTCGGCGGCGCCGGCGGCGGCTGGCGTGACCTGCCGGACTGGCCGCCGCCCGCCACGCCCGTGCGGTGGCACCTGCGCTCGGGCGGCGGGCTCGCCCCGGAGCCGCCGGAGCCCGGCACCGCGCCCGACCGCTTCTGGTACGACCCGGCCGACCCGACCCCGTCGCTGGGCGGGCCGCTGCTCGTGGCCCAGCGGGCCGGCGCGGTCGACAACCGGCCGGTGGAGGCCCGGCCGGACGTGCTCACCTACACCGGTGGGCCGCTGCCGGAGCCGGTCGAGGTGGCCGGGCCGGTACGCGCCGAGATCCACGTGCGCAGCGAACTGTCGTACCTGGACGTGTTCGTGCGTCTGTGCGACGTGGACCGGCGCGGGCGTTCCTGGAACGTCTGCGACGGGCTGGTCCGGGTCGAGCCGGGCCGGTTCCCGCGTGATCCGTCCGGTGTGGTCGCCGTGCCGGTGACGCTCTGGCCGACCGCGTACCGCTTCGCGCCCGGGCACCGGCTGCGGGTCCAGGTCTCCGGTGGCGCCCACCCCCGGTACGCGCGCAATCCCGGCACCGGTGAGCCACTCGGCACTGCCGTGACTCTTCGTGCTGGTTGGCGAGAGATTCTCAGCGATCGTGAGCATCCCTCGGGGTTGGAGCTGCCGCTCACGCGGACACCGTCCACAGCGGGCTGATAGTCCAAAAAACCGTCCCTGAGCTGGGCACTTCTGCCTAACCGTGGTTAAGCTCGGAGCAAGTGCCCGGTGCCGTGCAGTTATCCGGCGGGGCGCGTCCGCGGATCGCACGCCATCACGCGGTGTGATTGTCGTGCCCTCGCCGGTCATCGATCGGAAGGGGATCTGCCATGACGTCGGCCCCGGCGAACCTGCTGGCCGTCCGGAACCTGTTGCTCACCTATCTCAACGTCGACAAGAAGGCCGTACGCGCCGACGACCTGGAGCCGGCGGAGGTCGGCATCGTCGGCGACCCCAACCACCGGGGCGGCTACCACTGCGGATCCGACCGGGTCGTGACGAACGACTACTCGGTGGTGGAGTCCACCCGGGACCGGTCCGGCCTGACCCTGTACGCGTCCGCGTTGGACGTCGGCACGTTCTCCGTCCGCTCCGGCGGCGGTACGCACAACCTGCGGACGTTCTCCACCTGGATGGTGGCGCAGTGCGTGGCGAACGCGGCCGACACCCGGGACATCCGGGAGATCATCTACTCCCCGGACGGGCGGACCGTGCGCCGCTGGGACCGGCTGGGACGGCGCACCAGCGGCGACAGCAGCCACCTGTACCACACGCATTTCAGCTTCTTCCGTGACTCGACAAAGGCGGGGCGTGACCTGACCCCGCTGTTCCGCCGCTATCTGACCGCGATCGGAATGATCGCCACCGCGAAACCGGAGGACGACATGGAACAGACCGACCGGCTCATCAAGGACACCGGCTCGAAGAACCGCACTGTGGGCGACGTCCTGGCCGACCTGCAGAACCTGCGCAACTGGCTGATCTCGCCGGCCAACACCACCGGGCTGGTCAACCCGCCCATGCCCAACTCGCCGTTGCAGCAGATGCTGGCGATGCTGCGCGCCTGGCCGGCGCTGGTCGCGCAGGTGAACGAGTTGTCCGGCCGGGACTTCACCGACGAGCAGCAGATCGTCTCCGGTGTGCTGGCCGGGTTGCCGCCGGAGAAGATCGCCGAGGCCATCCCGCCGCAGATCGCCCGGGACGTGGCCGACGAGTTGTCCCGGCGGTTGATCGCCTGACGGTCCGGCGCCGCGACCGCGGGGTCGCGGCGCCGTCGGCCGGCGCATTCCGCAAGAGCTGTTGCGCAACAGCTCTTGCGGATGTGAGACTCGGGCGCATGGAACAGCGGACCGTCCGGCAGATCACCGACTCGCGGGTGCTCGCCGCGCTCGCCCACCCACTGCGCCGCCGGCTCATGGACGTGCTCAAGGTGTACGGCCCGTGCACCGTCGGCATGCTCGCCGAGCGCACCGACCAGGCGCCGGCGAACGTGAGCCACCACCTCAAGGTGCTGGCCGCCGCCGACCTGCTGGTCGAGGCGCCCGAGCTGGCACGCGACCGCCGGGAACGCTGGTGGCGGCTGCGCGATCGCGGGGTGCGCTGGTCCAACAGCGACTTCGACGACGACCCGGCGGCCCGGGTGGTGGCCGACGCGGCCAGCTCGCTCAACCTGGAGCGGCACGCCGAGCTGGTCCGCGCCTGGCACGCCGCCCCTGACGAGGCGCACGCCGCGTGGGGAGAGGGGCCGTTCAGCACCGACAAGTGGCTGCACCTGACCCCGGACGAGCTGGCCGAGCTCAGCCGTGAGGTGATCGCGCTTTTCGCACGGTGGGCCGACCGGCCGGCGCCCGAGGACGGGCAGCACCGCGAGCCGGTCTTCGTGTTCGCCCACGGCGTCCCGGGCCGGCCGTGACCGCCCACCGCGTTCCGGCGCCGCCCGCGAGCGCCTTACCGGGGCGCGCGTCATGACCGCCCCCGCGCGCACGTCCGGGCCGGTCGCCCCGCCGCGCGGCGGGCTGTTCCGGCACCGGGACTTCCGGCTGCTCTGGACCGGCCACACGGTGAGCGCCGTCGGCAGCAACATGACCGCAGTGGCGCTGCCCCTGGTCGCGGTCGCGGTGCTCGACGCGAGCACGTTCCAGGTGGCGGTGCTCACCGCCGCGGCGTGGCTGCCCTGGCTGCTCGCCGGCCTGCCGGTCGGGGCGTGGGTCGACCGGGTGCGCCGCCGGCCCGTGATGATCGCCGCCGACCTCGCCGCCGCCGCGCTGTTCGCGAGCGTCCCGGTGGCCGCCCTGGCCGGGATGCTCACCGTCGGGCACCTGCTGGTCGTGGCGCTCGGCGCCGGCCTGGCCCGGGTCTTCTTCGAGACCGCCGACCAGGTCTACCTGCCCACGCTGCTGCGTCCCGAGCAGGTGCCCGAGGCGAACGCCCGGCTGCACGCCACCCAGACCGCGAGTTACCTCGTCGGCCCGGGACTGGCCGGTCTCGTCGCCCAGCTCGTCGGCGCGGTGACCGCTGTGGCGCTGGACGCGCTCACCTTCCTGCTGTCCGCGCTCTGCCTGCGCCGGATCAGCGCGGTCGAGGCCCGGCCGCACCGGGACGCCGGGACGACGTCGCTGCGCCGCGAGGTCGCCACCGGACTGCGGTTCGTCGTCCGCGACCCGTACCTGCGGGTGCTGACGGTCTTCGGGGCGGCGAGCAACATCGGGCTCACCGGCTACCAGGCGGTGCTCGTGGTGTTCCTGGTGCGCTCGGCCGAACTCCCGGCGGGCCTGGTCGGCCTCCTGATCGGACTCGCCAGCCTCGGCGGCGTGATCGGCGCCGCGCTCGCCGCGCGCCTGGCCCGCCGGATCGGCAGCGCCCGGACGTTGCTGGTCGCCGGCGCTCTCACCGGGCCGCCCGCGCTGCTCATCCCGCTCGCCGGACCCGGCGCTCGCACGGCGTGGCTGGTGCTCGGCGGTGTGCTCGTGAGCCTGGGCGTCGCGATCGGCAACGTGGTCAAGGGCAGCTTCCGGCAGACGTACACCCCGCACCGGCTGCTCGGCCGCGTCACGGTGAGCATGCATCTGCTCAACTACGGCACCATTCCGCTGGCCGCCCTGCTCGCCGGCGCGCTGGGCGCGGCCTGGGGGCCGGGTGGCGCGATCCGGGTGATGACCGCGTGGCTGGCGCTGACCCCGCTGATCCTGCTGGCCGGGCCGCTACGGAGACGGCGCGACCTGCCGGCCGCGCCGTCCTGATGATGCGCTGCGGCGGCGGTCGGAGCCCCGACCGCCGCCACCGGCACGTCACTACATCGGACGGACGTTGTCCGCCTGCGGGCCCTTCTGGCCCTGGGTCACCTCGAACTCGACCTTCTGACCCTCGTTCAGCTCGCGGTAGCCACTGCTCTGGATGGCCGAGTAGTGGACGAACACGTCCGGGCCTCCGCCGTCCTGCTCGATGAAGCCGAAGCCCTTTTCCGAGTTGAACCACTTGACCGTGCCGGTTGCCATGCGTCTCTCCCTGTTCAATGCGGGCGAGCGCCGGCCCCGCGGCCGGTGGTCGCCCTGTACCACCCCGACAGTAACCGTCCGGACCGCAATCCGCTGCCGGAAGCGCGCGGCGCGCCCGTGAATACGTGCCGCGCCGGGAAAATGACCCCGGCGCCGGGCGGGGCGCGGCATGCTTGCCCCGATGAGCACGCAGACGGCTCTGGCCGACCTGGAACAGGAGATCGCGGTGCCCGGCGCGGGCCCGGACCGCCTGCGACTGGTCGACACGCCGTTCGTGCCCGAGGTGCGCCTGCACCTGGCCGAGGACGCCATCCTGTGGTGGGCCCGGATGGAGGCCGCCGCCGGTCGGTCGCTGCCGCCGCCGTACTGGGCGTCGGTCTGGGCCGGCGGGCAGGCGCTGGCCCGGCACCTGCTCGACCACCCCGAACTGGCCGCCGGGCGGCGCGTGCTCGACCTGGCCGCCGGATCGGGGCTGGTCGCCATCGCCGCCGCGCTCGCCGGGGCGGACGAGGTGGTCGCCAACGACATCGACCCGTACGCGGTGGCCGCCGTCACTGTGAACGCCCGCGCCAACCGGGTCCGGGTGGCGGCCGACGGCGACGACCTGCTCGACGGCGTCGCGGGTGCCGACCTGCTGGTGGCCGGGGACGTGCTCTACGACGCCGGACTGGCCGCGCGGGTCCTGCCCTACCTGCGGCGCTGCGCCGACCACGGCGTCGAGGTGCTGGTCGGCGACCCGGACCGGGGTCACCTGCCGCCGGGCGGGCTGGAGCTGGTGGCCAGCTACCCGGTGCCGACCACCGAGCCCTCCGTCGACTCCCCGGTACGCCGGGTGCAGGTGCTGCGACCCCGATGACCCTCAGGGATCTCCGGGTCGGGTGTCGGGGGCCACTGGGGGATCATGCCCGATGTGCCGGGTGACCGGCGGGCCATAGCGTGCAGCTCATGAACGATCTCGTGGCCGCCGCCGGTGAGCTGCCCACCACCCTCCTGATGGGTCTGCTGGGCATCGTGATGCTCGCCGACGCCGTACCCCTGATCGGGGTGCTGGTGCCCGGCGACGCGGCGGTCCTCGCGGCGGTCGGCGCCGGTCGCCCGGCCGGCGGGGCCCTGACCGTCGCCGCGGTGGTCACCGGCTGCCTGGCCGGCTGGTCGCTGAGCTTCTTCGCCGGACGGCGCTGGGGCGGGCAGCTGCGGGAGAGCCGGGTCGGCGGCTGGATCGGCGAGTCCCGGTGGACCGCCGCCGAGACGCTGCTGCACCGCGGTGGCGGACGGATCGTGCTGGTGGCGCCGTTCCTGCCGGTGTTCAACGCGCTGCTGCCGCTGGCCGCCGGCGGGCTGCGGATGTCGTACCGGCGGTTCCTGGCCTGCGCGGCGGCGGGGGCGACCGCCTGGGCCGGGCTCTACGTGGCGCTGGGCCTGACCGCGCGGGCGCTGACCGGGCTGCTGCCCGCGGCGCTCAACCCCACGGTGCTGACCATGGCGGTCGGGCTGCTGCTCGCCGGCCCGGTGCTGCTCGCCACCCGGCGCCGCCTGCGCGCGGTCACCGGCTGACCGCGCCCGGCCCGGCCGCCACGGGGGAGGCCGGACCGGGCGTGTTCACCAGCCGCGGGCGCGCCACTGCGGCAGCGCGGGCCGCTCGGCGCCGATGGTGCTGTCCTTGCCGTGGCCCGGGTAGAACCAGGTGTCGTCGGGCAGCCGGTCGAAGAGCTTGGCCTCGACGTCGTCGATGAGCTGCCCGAAGCGCTCCGGGTCCTGGTCGGTGTTGCCGACGCCGCCCGGGAAGAGAGAGTCGCCGGTGAACAGGTGCGGGGTGCCGGAGGGGTCGCGGTAGAGCAGCGCGATCGAGCCCGGCGTGTGCCCGCGCAGGTGGATGACCTCCAGCGCGCAGTCGCCGACCGGCACCGTGTCGCCCTCGCCGAGCCGCTCGGCGGAGATGGGCAGGCCCTCGGCGTCGTCGGCGTGCACGAGCGCGCGCGCCCCGGTCTTGGCCACCACCTCTTCCAGCGCGACCCAGTGGTCCATGTGCTGGTGCGTGGTCACCACGGCGGCCAGCCCGCCGTCGCCGGCCAACTCCAGCAGGCGCGGCGCCTCGTTCGCGGCGTCGATCAGCACCTGCTCGCCGGTGGCGTTGCAGCGCAGCAGGTAGGCGTTGTTGTCCATCGGGCCCACCGACAGCTTGGTGACGGTGAGCCGGTCGAGCTCGCGCACGGCCGGCGGCCCGCCGGGCGTGACGTCTCCGGTGTAGGTCATGACGATGTTCAGATCCATTCCGGTGGGTTGGGCAGAGGGCCGTCGGGGTCGACGGTGAGCAGCTCGCCCGCGCCCCGGCCGGTCAGCCAGGCGGCGAGTTCCGGCGCGGGGCCGGTGACCGTGGGCGCCCCCTCGGGGCCACCCACGACGAGTTCGGAGGCCGCGCCGTCGAAGCGCAGCACCATGGCCGGCGCGGCCGGATTGCCGGACAGCCCGGTCACCACCTCGTGCAGCAGCCGCTGGGCGAACGCCTCCGGCCAGTCCGCCGGAAGGTAACCGGCCGCCAGGTCGACGTGGTGGACCTCGACCTCGCGCAGCCGGCCCCAGACCAGCATCGCCGCCGGCCAGGGGCCGCGCCGGGTCTGCACGGTGGCGCCCCAGGCGTCCACGGGCATCGCCGCGACCGCCGCGTCGAAGCGCTGGCCGCTGCGGCGTACGTCGTCGAGCAGGTCGGCCGGACCCCGGTCGGCGCCGGCGTCGATGTCGGCGGCGCGGGCCTGCGCCGAGGCGTACATCGGGATGTCCTCGCCGGTGCGCGCGGAGGTGAGCAGGTTGACGAACCCGTCGGCGTTGCGGGCCAGGTGGGTGAGCACGTGCGCCCGGGACCAGCCCGGCAGCAGCGAGGGCGCCGCGACGTCCGCCGCGGTCAGGCCGGACACGGTACGCAGGAGACGGTCGTTCGCCTCGGCCAGCGGACCGGTCAGCAGCAGGGGGTCGGCGGTCATCGCGTTCTCACGGTTCGACAGTAGCGGGCCCGGGCGGGCCGCGCCGCCGGGGAAATCGCTTTCGGCGCGTCGGCGCGGCACCTACCGTCGGGGCCGACGACCTGGGCCGCCCGGTCCGCGTCGTCGCCAACGCGGCACCGGGAGTCGGAGAGGAGGTGGTGTGCATGCCGGTCGCAGCGCGTGTGCTCCACCACGTATCCCTCGACACCGAAGAGGACACCATGACTCTCGACCTGACCGCCCTCGGCTGGGACGCCGGCTGGGCAGCCCACCTCGACCGGCGCGCCGGCCACCGTCCCGGGCGGGTCGCCCGGGTGGACCGGGGCGTCTGCACCGTGCTGAGCCCGCAGGGGCCGGTGCGGGCCAGCCTCGGCGGCGCCGTGCTCGCCGCCGCCGCCCGTGACCTGACCGTGCTGCCCTGCGCGGGCGACTGGGTACTGCTGTCCACCTGGCCGGACGGCCCGGTCACCGTGGAGGCGGTGCTGCCCCGGCGTACCGCGCTGGTGCGCCGTACCGCCGGCAAGGACGCCAGCGGCCAGGTGCTGGCCGCCAACCTCGACGCCGCCGCGGTGGTCGAGCCGGTGCACCCGGAACCGGACGCCGCGCGGATCGAACGGCTGCTCTCCCTGGCGCACGAATCCGGGGCGCAGCCGCTCGTCGTGCTCACCAAGGCCGACCTGGCCGCCGACCCGGAGGCGGTGGCCCGGCAGCTGGCCGACCTCGCGCCGGGCGTGCCGGTGCTGCCGGTCAGCGCCGAGCGGGGCGCCGGCCTGGCGCCGCTGCGCGGGTTCGTCGGCCCCGGGCGCACGCTCGGCCTGCTCGGCCCCTCCGGTGCCGGCAAGTCGAGCCTGGTCAACGCGCTGGCCGGGGCGGACGTGATGCGCACCCAGGCGATCCGCCGCGTCGACGGCAAGGGCCGGCACACCACCACCTGGCGGTCGCTGGTGCCGCTGCCGGGTGGGGGAGCGGTGCTGGACACCCCCGGCGTACGGGCGGTCGGCCTGCTCGACGGCGCGGCCGGCCTGGACCGTGCCTTCGCCGACATCGCCGAGCTGGCCGCCGGCTGCCGGTACGGCGACTGCGCCCACGATGCCGAGCCGGGCTGCGCGGTGCGCGACGCGCTGGAGGACGGCGCGCTGCCGGTGCGCCGCTGGGAGAGCTGGCGCCGGTTGCAGCGGGAGATCGAGTACGAGGGCGGCCGGCGCGCGGCCCGGCTGGCGGCCGAACGGCGGGGCGGCTGGCGTGGCGGGCGGCGACGTACCGGGCGTCCGGCGCCGCCCCCGGCACCCGGGGCATTCTGAACCTGCGCGAGCCGGTCGGGTGGGCGTGGGTGGTTCCCGCCCGACCGGCCTGAGCTGGGGGAATGTTCGCGAGACGGAAGTTGTCATACGTCGGGGCTAGAGTTGCCGAGGCGTCTTCTCTGCGCCCCGACAACCTGTGAAAACCACCCAGACCCGGCGTCTGGTGCACAGATCCGCCTCATATTCTTCTTCCGGGAGCACACGCACCGTGGCCGACCGACTGATCATCCGTGGCGCGCGCGAGCACAACCTGCGTGACGTCAGTCTCGACCTGCCCCGGGACGCCCTGATCGTCTTCACCGGGCTGTCCGGTTCGGGCAAGTCGAGCCTGGCGTTCGACACCATCTTCGCCGAGGGGCAGCGCCGCTACGTGGAGTCGCTGTCGTCGTACGCCCGGCAGTTCCTCGGGCAGATGGACAAGCCCGACGTCGACTTCATCGAGGGCCTCAGCCCCGCCGTCTCCATCGACCAGAAGTCCACCTCGCGCAACCCCCGCTCCACCGTCGGCACCATCACCGAGGTCTACGACTACCTCCGCCTGCTGTTCGCCCGCATCGGCGAGCCGCACTGCCCGATCTGCGGCGAGCGGATCTCCAAGCAGAGCCCGCAGCAGATCGTCGACCGGGTCCTGGCCATGGCCGAGGGCACCCGGTTCATGGTGCTCGCGCCGGTGGTGCGCGGCCGCAAGGGCGAGTACGTCGACCTGTTCGCCGAGCTGCAGGCCAAGGGCTACGCCCGGGCCCGGGTCGACGGCGTGGTGCACCCGCTGACCGAGCCGCCGAAGCTCAAGAAGCAGGAGAAGCACACCATCGAGGTGGTGATCGACCGGCTCAGCGTCAAGCCGAGCGCCAAGCAGCGGCTGACCGACTCGGTCGAGGCCGCGCTCGGTCTCTCCGGCGGCCTGGTGCTGCTCGACTTCGTCGACCTGCCGGAGGACGACCCGGCCCGGGAGCGCCGCTACTCCGAGCACCTGGCCTGCCCGAACGACCACCCCCTCGCGATCGAGGACCTGGAACCCCGGGTCTTCTCCTTCAACGCGCCCTACGGCGCCTGCCCCGAGTGCACCGGCCTGGGCACGAAGAAGGAGGTCGACCCCGAGCTGGTCATCCCCGACCCGGAGCGCACGCTGCGCGAGGGCGCGATCCAGCCGTGGGCCACCGGGCACAACCTCGAATACTTCCTGCGGCTGCTGGAGGCGCTGGGCGAGGCCGAGCACTTCGACATCGACACGCCGTGGCGGAAGCTGCCGTCGCGGGCGCAGAAGACGATCCTGCACGGCTCCGACGACCAGGTGCACGTGCGCTACCGCAACAAGTACGGCCGCGAGCGCTCCTACTACACCGGCTTCGAGGGCGTGGTGCAGTGGATCGAGCGCCGGCACACCGACACCGAGTCGGAGTGGTCCCGGGAGAAGTACGAGGGCTACATGCGGGACGTGCCCTGCGCGGCCTGCGGCGGCGCGCGGCTCAAGCCCGAGGTGCTCGCGGTCACCCTGGCCGGCAAGAGCATCGCCGAGGTCTGCAACCTGTCCGTGGGTGAGGCCGCCGACCTGCTGGCCGGCATCGAGCTGACCGACCGGCAGAAGATGATCGCCGAGCGGGTGCTCAAGGAGATCAACGCCCGGCTGAAGTTCCTGCTCGACGTCGGGCTGGACTACCTCTCCCTGGACCGGCCCGCCGGCACGCTCTCCGGCGGAGAGGCGCAGCGCATCCGGCTCGCCACCCAGATCGGCTCCGGCCTGGTCGGCGTGCTCTACGTGCTCGACGAGCCGTCGATCGGCCTGCATCAGCGCGACAACCACCGGCTCATCGAGACGCTGCTGCGGCTGCGCGGCCTGGGCAACACGCTGATCGTGGTCGAGCACGACGAGGACACCATCCGGGTGGCCGACTGGATCGTCGACATCGGCCCGGGCGCGGGCGAGCACGGCGGCAAGATCGTGCACAGCGGGTCGGTGCCGGCGCTGCTGGACAACACCGAGTCGGTCACCGGGGCGTACCTTTCGGGGCGCAAGTCCATCCCGACGCCTGCCGGCCGCCGGCCGCAGACGCCGGGCCGCGAGCTGGTGGTGCACGGCGCGCGCGAGCACAATCTGCGCAACCTCACCGTGAGCTTCCCGCTCGGCCAGCTCATCGCGGTCACCGGAGTCAGCGGCTCGGGCAAGTCGACGTTGGTCAACGACATCCTCTACACGGTGCTCGCCAACCAGATCAACGGCGCCCGGCTGGTGCCCGGCCGGCACACCCGCATCACCGGCCTGGAGCACGTGGACAAGGTCGTCGGCGTGGACCAGTCGCCGATCGGGCGTACCCCGCGCTCCAACCCGGCCACCTACACCGGCGTCTGGGACCACATCCGCAAGCTCTTCGCCGAGACCACCGAGGCCAAGGTCCGGGGGTACGGCCCGGGCCGGTTCTCGTTCAACGTCAAGGGCGGGCGCTGCGAGGCGTGCTCCGGCGACGGCACCATCAAGATCGAGATGAACTTCCTGCCGGACGTCTACGTCCCCTGCGAGGTGTGCAAGGGCGCGCGCTACAACCGCGAGACACTCGAGGTGCACTACAAGGGCAAGACGGTCGCCGAGGTGCTGGACATGCCGATCGAGGAGGCGGCCGAGTTCTTCTCCGCCATCCCGGCCATCCACCGGCACCTCCGGACGCTGGTCGACGTCGGCCTCGGCTACGTGCGCCTCGGCCAGCCCGCGCCGACGCTGTCCGGCGGTGAGGCGCAGCGCGTCAAGCTCGCCTCCGAGCTGCAGAAGCGCTCCACCGGCCGCACCGTCTACGTGCTCGACGAGCCGACCACCGGCCTGCACTTCGAGGACATCCGCAAGCTGCTGATGGTGCTGGAGGGGCTGGTCGACAAGGGCAACACCGTCATCACCATCGAGCACAACCTCGACGTGATCAAGACGGCCGACTGGCTCATCGACATGGGCCCCGAGGGTGGCCACCGGGGCGGCACGGTCCTCGCCACCGGCACGCCGGAGGAGGTCGCCGAGGTGCCGGAGAGCCACACCGGGCAGTTCCTGCGGCCGATCCTCAAGCTCGACGGCAAGGCCAAGGGCGCCAAGGCGGCCACCAGCCGGGCGGCCAAGGCCAACGGCAACGGCGGCGCCAAGCCGCGGGCCCGCAAGGTGCCGGCCGCGGCGCGCTGACCGACGTCCTCCATGCGATGCCCGGTACGTTGACGCGCCAGTATGAACCGTGCCCCACGCTGGTGCGTGTTTCCGCAGTAAGCCGAGAGAAAGGCCGGATATGAGTGATGATCAGGCGTTGACCCGACCGGTCACCCAGAGCCGCCGTGCCCTGCTCGCCGGAGCCGGGGCGGTCGGCGCGGCAGTGGTCCTCGCGGGCTGCGGCAGCGACGACGAGGCCTCGCCCGGGCTCGCCCCGACCAGCGGCGGCCCGCCCGGCGCCACCGCCACCGGGGACGCCGGCGGCGGCGACCGGGCCGGCAGCAACTCCGTGGCCCGCACCTCGGACATCCCGGTCGGCGGCGGCGCGGTCTTCGCCAGCCAGGGCGTGGTCATCACCCAGCCCGAGGCCGGCCAGTTCAAGGCGTTCGACCCGATCTGCACGCACCAGCGCTGCCCGGTGTCGAACGTCGACGGCGGCACGATCAACTGCACCTGCCACAACAGCCGCTTCTCCATCGTCGACGGCTCGGTGAAGGGCGGCCCGGCCACCAAGCCGCTCGCCGCGAAGGACATCACCGTCGACGGCGACCAGATCCGCCTGGCCTGACCACCCGCCGCGCCCCCGGTCACCCGGGGGCGCGGCGGCGGCCGGGTGTCAGGGGTGCGGACTAGGCTTGACAGCGTGGCTGACCCCTCGACGTACCGTCCCGCGCCCGGCACCATCCCGGAGTCGCCAGGGGTCTACCGCTTCCGCGACGGCACCGGCCGGGTGATCTACGTCGGCAAGGCGCGCAACCTGCGCAGCCGGCTCAACTCCTACTTCGCCGACCCGGTCGGCCTGCACCAGCGCACCCGGCAGATGGTCTTCACCGCCGAGTCGGTCGACTGGATCACCGTCGCCACCGAGGTCGAGGCGCTCCAGCAGGAATACACCTGGATCAAGCAGTACGACCCGAGGTTCAACGTCCGCTACCGCGACGACAAGTCGTACCCCTATCTCGCGGTCACACTCGACGAGGAATACCCCCGGTTGCAGGTGATGCGCGGGGTGAAGCGCAAGGGCGTGCGCTACTTCGGGCCGTACTCCCACGCCTGGGCGATCCGCGAGACGCTCGACCTGCTGCTGCGCGTCTTCCCGGCGCGGACCTGCTCGTCCGGGGTGTTCAAGCGGGCCGGGCAGGTCGGCCGGCCCTGCCTGCTCGGTTACATCGGCAAGTGCTCCGCGCCGTGCGTCGGCAGCGTCACCGCCGAACGCCACCGGGAGATCGTCGACGGTTTCTGCGACTTCATGGCGGGCCGCACCGACACCATGGTCCGCCGGCTGGAGAAGGAGATGCTCGACGCCAGCGAGCAACTGGAGTTCGAGCGGGCCGCCCGCCTGCGCGACGACGTCGCGGCGCTGCGCCGGGCGATGGAGAAGCAGACCGTGGTGCTCGGCGACGGCACCGACGCCGACGTGGTCGCCTTCGCCGACGACCCGCTCGAAGCCGCCGTGCAGGTGTTCCACGTCCGCGGCGGCCGGGTGCGCGGCCAGCGCGGCTGGGTGGTGGAGAAGACCGAGGAGCTGAGCACCGGCGACCTCGTGCACCACTTCTGCACCCAGGTGTACGGCGGCGAGCAGGGCGAGGCCGACGTGCCCCGCGAGCTGCTCGTGCCCGAGCTACCCGGCG
The DNA here is from genome assembly GCF_018070485.1 of Micromonospora sp. C41. Classification (NCBI taxonomy): domain Bacteria; kingdom Bacillati; phylum Actinomycetota; class Actinomycetes; order Micromonosporales; family Micromonosporaceae; genus Micromonospora; species Micromonospora sp. C41. The sequence continues at coordinate 33,105 of NZ_JAGPXP010000038.1, forward strand.
ACGCCGACGCGCTCGCCGACTGGCTCTCCACCCGCCGGGGCAGCCGGGTGTCGCTGCGGGTGCCGCAGCGCGGCGACAAGCGGTCGCTGCTGGAGACCGTCGAGCGCAACGCCAAGGACGCGCTGGCCCGGCACAAGCTCAAGCGGGCCGGCGACCTGACCACCCGCAGCCAGGCGCTCGACGAGATCGCCGACGCGCTCGGCATGAACACCTCGCCGCTGCGCATCGAGTGCTACGACGTCTCCCAGATCCAGGGCACCGACGTGGTCGCCAGCATGGTCGTGTTCGAGGACGGGCTGCCCCGCAAGAGCGAGTACCGCCGCTTCATCGTGCGCGGCGCCACCGACGACCTGTCGGCCATGTCCGAGGTGCTGCGGCGGCGCTTCGCCCGCTACCTCGACGCCCGCGCCGAGACCGGGGAGCTGGGCGAGGAGACCGCCTCCGACCCGGACCGCCCCGGCATCGACCCGACCACCGGGCGGCCGCGCAAGTTCGCGTACCCGCCGCAGCTCGTGGTGGTCGACGGTGGCCCGCCGCAGGTGGCCGCCGCCGCGAAGGCGCTCGCTGAGCTGGGCATCGACGACGTGGCGCTGTGCGGGCTGGCGAAGCGGCTGGAGGAGGTGTGGCTGCCCGACGACGAGTTCCCGGTGATCCTGCCCCGCACCTCCGAGGCGCTCTACCTGCTGCAACGGGTCCGCGACGAGGCGCACCGCTTCGCCATCACGTTCCACCGGCAGCGGCGCTCCAAGCGGATGACCGAATCGGCGCTGGACAACGTCCCCGGCCTCGGCGAGGTACGCCGCAAGGCGCTGCTGCGGCACTTCGGCTCGCTGAAGCGGCTGTCGTCGGCCACCGTGGAGGAGATCACCGAGGTGCCCGGGGTGGGCAGGCGTACGGCCGAGGCGATCCTGGCCGCGCTGGACGGCTCCACCGACGCCACCACGGCCGCCCCCCGTTCCTGACCCTTCGCCTGCTCGCGCCTGCTCGCGCCTGCTCGCGCCTGCTCGCGCCTGCTCGCGCCTGCTCGCGCCTGCCGTCGTGGCCCCCGGCCGCTGTCCAGCGTGCGTCAACAAACGCCCGTTGTCCGGCCCGCCGGCCCGCCACCGCCGTCGCGTGCCGTGGGTGGAACGCCGTGGGTGTCTCGGGCTGCTTTTGACACCCATGCCGCTCCAGTCGCCGTCGCCAGGTGCCTCGGGTGGAACGCCATGGGTGTCTCCGCCCGCCTTTGACACCTACGCCGTTCCAGCCATGGTTGTTCCCGGTGGGCGGAACCGCCCACCTTGCAGTTCGCGCCTAACGTATGACCGCTTTGTGAGGCTTGTCCGGGGGGCCGACTGCAAGGTCTGCCGTGCGCGTGCACCGCGAAGGCGCCGCCCAGTGCGCCCTGGGGCCGGTGTCCGGTTTGCGGGGTGGCGCGTTGTGGTCGGCGCCATGCTCACGGCGGAATCCGGGGTGGGGTGCAGGCGTTGTACATGGCTGACCGCCCAGGCACCAGGGCCGAGCGCTCAACCCGGTCCGCCCGGCGCCACGGGTCAGGTCACGGGAATCGCCCCGGCCCGGCCGTCGTTACATCCCCCGATGACGAGCACCCCCGCCGGCGGGAATGACCTCGGCCCGGTGGTCGTTACATCCCCGAGCCGCGGAGCAGCCCCCTTTCGGGGCGCCCGCGTGCCAGCCCGCTCGACGGGCGCCCCCCAAGACTTTTCCCCTCCGCGGCACCCCCGCCGCGTATCCCCCATTTCAGGGAGGCAACCATCATGGCTACCACTCTGCTGCGCAAGACCGTTCTGACCGCTGCCGGTGTCGTCGCCACCGCCGGTGGCATCGCCGGCCCCGCCATCGCCGCCCACGCCGCCCCGGCCGAGAAGGCCGCCATCGTCGCCGACCGCAAGAGCGGTCATGGTGAGCGTGAGCTGGACGTGCGCTACGAGGCGCAGCCCAACTTCTACTTCTGCGGCCCCGCCGCCGCCCGCAACGCGCTGAGCGTGCAGGGCAAGAACATCGACGTGCACGCCATGGCCGAGGAGATGGGCACCACCGAGGCCGGCACCAACTCCATCAACGACATCACCCCGGTGCTGAACAAGGAGACCGGCGCCAAGGACGCCTACAAGTCGGTCGAGATCAGCACCCCCAAGGCCGACGACAAGCAGACCGACAAGCTGCGCGCCGACGTCGTCAAGACCGTCGACGCCGGCCGTGCCGTGGTCGCCAACATCGCCGGCACCGCCACCGACACCGACGGCACCACCCACTCCTTCGAAGGCGGCCACTACATCAGCGTCATCGGCTACCGCGACGACGGCAAGACCGTCACCATCGCCGACAGCGCCGACCCCAACACCGCCACCTACCGGATGAGCATCGACAACCTCGCCGACTGGATCGCCACCCGCGGCTACAGCACCAGCTAAGACCAACACCGCCGCACCCATGGCTGCAGAGCAAGAACAGGCAGCACGCACACCGAAAGGGCCCGACCCCCCACCACAGGGGTCGGGCCCTTCCGCGTACGTCAGGAATCGGTGAGTACGGCCAGGATCGCCTCGCCGTACTTGGCGAGCTTGTTCTCGCCCACCCCGCTGACCCGGGACAGCTCGGCCAGGGAAGCCGGCGGCTCGGCGGCGATCTGCCGCAGCGTCGCGTCGTGGAAGATGACGTACGCCGGGACGCCCTGCTCCTTGGCGGTGGCCGCGCGCCACGCGCGGAGCCGCTCGAAGACCGGCGCGGCGGCGGGGGAGAGGTCGGCGACCACAGTGGCCGCGCCCCGGGGCTTGGCGGACCGGCCGGCCGCCGGCCGCTCCGGCTCCTTGCGCAGCGTGACCGTACGGCGGCGGCCGAGCACGTCCGCGCTGGCCTCGGTCAGCGCCAGCGTGCCGTAGTCGCCCTCGACGGCGAGCAGACCCTCGGCGAGCAGTTGCCGCACCACGCCCCGCCACTCGGTCTCGCGCAGCTCGGTGCCGATGCCGAACGTGCTGAGCGAGTCGTGGCCGTGCTGGTCGATCTTGTCGGTGTGCTTGCCGAGCAGGATGTCGATGCTGTGCCCGGCGCCGAAGCGCTGGTTGCGTTCGCGGTCGAGCCGGTAGACGGTGGAGAGCAGCTTCTGCGCGGCGACAGTGCCGTCCCAGGACTCGGGCGGGTCGAGGCAGGTGTCGCAGTTGCCGCAGGCGGCCACACCGGTCTCGCCGAAGTATTCGAGCAGCTGGGCGCGGCGGCAGCGAACCGTCTCGCAGAGCGCCAGCATCGCGTCCAGGTGGGCGGCGAGGTTGCGCCGGTGCGCCAGGTCGCCCTCCGACGTCTCGATCATCTTGCGCTGCTGCACCACGTCCTGCAGGCCGTACGCCAGCCAGGCGGTGGACGGCAAGCCGTCGCGCCCGGCGCGGCCGGTCTCCTGGTAGTAGCCCTCGACCGACTTCGGCAGGTCCAGGTGGGCGACGAAGCGTACGTCGGGCTTGTCGATGCCCATGCCGAACGCGATCGTGGCGACCATGACCAGACCGTCCTCGCGCAGGAAGCGCTGCTGGTTGGTGGCGCGGGTCGTGGCGTCCAGCCCGGCGTGGTACGGCAGCGCGGGGATGCCGTTGGCGACCAGGAACTCGGCCGTCTTCTCCACCGAGGCCCGGGACAGGCAGTAGACGATGCCGGCGTCGCCCGGGTGCTCGTCGCGCAGCAGGCTGAGCAACTGGCGGCGGGGCTCCCGCTTCGGCACGATCCGGTACTGGATGTTGGGCCGGTCGAAGCTGGCCACGAAGTGCCGGGCCTCGGTGAGCCGCAGCCGGGTGGCGATCTCGGTGCGGGTCGCCCGGGTCGCGGTGGCGGTCAGCGCGATGCGCGGCACGTCCGGCCAGCGTTCGTGCAGCATCGACAGGTTGAGGTAGTCGGGGCGGAAGTCGTGCCCCCACTGCGACACGCAGTGCGCCTCGTCGATCGCGAACAGCGCGATCCGGCCGCGTTCCAGCAGGCCGAGCGTGGACCGCACCGCCAGCCCTTCCGGGGCGAGGTAGAGCAGGTCCAGCTCGCCGGCCAGGTAGGCCGCCTCGACCCGGCGCCGCTGCGCCGGGTCCTGCGTCGAGTTGAGGAAACCGGCGCGTACGCCGACGGCGGTGAGGGCGTCGACCTGGTCCTGCATGAGCGCGATCAGCGGGGAGACCACTACCGCCACGCCGTCGCGGACCAGCGCGGGGATCTGGTAGCACAGCGACTTGCCGCCACCGGTGGGCATGAGCACCAGCGCGTCGCCGCCGGACACCACGTGTTCGACGACGTCCTGCTGGAAGCCGCGGAAGGCGTCGTACCCGAAGACCCGCCGCAACACGTCGAGCGCGTCGCCGGTCGGTGGGGAGCCGGCCGGTGCGGAGGTGGTCCGCTCGTCGGTGGGGGAGACCATCCGCGCAGTCTACGAGCGTCCCCCGACAGCGCCCGTCCGGCGAGCCGGTCCGGGGGTGGCGACATGTTCCGGTGGTCACCCCGTGGAATCCCGGACGGGGTCGCAGCCGTTAGAGTCGCTGATTGACCATGCGCGGCCGACCGGCCGCGGCGCCACGGCTGGGGGTAGCGGGTGAGCGAGGCGCGTACAGCGGGTGACCTGGGGCCGAGCGAGGCGGAGACGGCGCCGGCCGAGTCGGACACCTCACTGGTGGTGGTGACCGGGCTGTCCGGCGGCGGGCGCAGCACGGTGGCCCGGGCGCTGGAGAACGTCGGCTACTACGTGGTCGACAACCTGCCCCAGGCGCTGCTGCTCGACATGGCCGAGCTGGCCTTCAAGGCCGGCGGCGCGGCCCGGCGTACGGCGATGGTGCTGGACGTGCGCTCGCGCGCCTTCTCCACCGACCTGGCCGGGGCGATCCGGGAGCTGCGCGAGCGCGGCTTCTCCCCCCGGGTGGTCTTCGTCGACGCCGACGACGAGGTGCTGATCCGCCGGTTCGAGAGCGTGCGCCGCTCGCACCCGCTGCAGGGCGACGGGCGGCTGGCCGACGGCATCGCCGTCGAGCGGACGCTGCTGGAGGAGGCACGCGAGCAGGCCGACGTGATCATCGACACCAGCCACCTGAACGTGAACCAGCTTCGGCGCCGGGTGGAGGAGCTGTTCGGCGGCGAGGACGCCCGCCGGCTGCGGATCACCGTGATCTCGTTCGGCTTCAAGTACGGCCTGCCGCCGGACGCCGACTTCGTGATGGACGCCCGGTTCCTGCCGAACCCGTACTGGGTGCCGGAGCTGCGCGAGCACACCGGCCGGGAGGAGGCGGTCAGCGCGTACGTGCTGGGCCAGGAGGGCGCGGACGCCTTCGTGGCCGGGTACGCCGACCTGGTCAACGCCACCACCGCCGGTTTCGAGCGGGAGGGCAAGCGCTACCTGACCGTGGCGGTCGGCTGCACCGGCGGCAAGCACCGCAGCGTGGCGATCGCCGAGGAGCTGGCCGCCCGGCTGCGCCGCTCCGGTATCGCCGCCAACGCCCAGCACCGGGACCTGGGGCGGGAGTGACCCCGACCAGGGTGGTCGCCTTCGGTGGCGGGCACGGGCTCTCGGCGTCGCTGCGGGCGCTGCGGCACTGCGTACCCGAACTGGACCTGGACATCACCGCGGTGGTCACCGTCGGCGACGACGGCGGGTCCAGCGGGCGGCTGCGCGCGGAGCGCGGCGGCCTGCCCCCGGGTGACCTGCGTCAGGCGCTCGTGGCGCTGGCCGGCGACCATCCGGCCACCCGGCGCAGCGCGGCGCTGTTCCAGTACCGCTTCACCACCGCGACGCCGCCCCCGCCGACGCTCGCCGCGCCGGTCCCGCCCGCCCGCGCCGGCGACTCGCTCGCCGGCCACGCGGTCGGCAACCTGCTGCTGCACGGCCTGACCGAGCTGCTCGGCGATCCGGTGGCCGCGCTCGACCACGCGGGCGCGATGCTCGGCGCGGTGGGGCGGGTGCTGCCGATGTCCCGCCAGCCGGTGGGCATCGAGGCCCGGGTCCGCGGCGCGGACCCGGCCCATCCGGACGAGGTGTCCACCGTGCGCGGCCAGCACCAGGTCGCGGTCACCCCGGGCACCGTCGAGTCGCTGCGGCTCAACCCACCCGCGCCGGCCGCGTGCGCCGAGGCGGTGACAGCGGTACGCGCCGCGGACTGGCTGATCTTCGGGCCGGGCAGCTGGTACACGAGCGTGCTGCCGCACCTGCTGGTGCCGGGCCTGGCCGACGCGATCGTCTCCAGTCCGGCGCGGCGGCTGGTGACGCTCAACCTGGTGGCGGAGAAGGAGACCTCGGGGCTCTCCCTGCCCGACCATCTGGACACGCTGCGGCGCTATCTGCCCGAGCTGAAGGTGGACCGGGTGCTGGCGGACTCCACGGCGGTGGGTGATCCCGCGGCGGTCGAACGTGCGGCAGAATCGCTTGGTGCCCGGCTGGTCCTCGCTCCCGTCGCCGTCCTCGACGGCACGCCCCGTCATGATCCAGCCGCACTGGGCGCCGCGCTGGTGCCTGTCCTGCGCGCCGATCGTTAGACACGTACGTAATCACCGGCGACACGCCGGAACCGGTCCGTGAGGGGGCGCACTATGGCGATGACGGCTGCGGTCAAGGACGAGCTGAGTCGGGTCGACGTGCCCAAGCCCTGCTGTCGGCGGGCGGAGATGGCCGCCCTGCTGCGTTTCGCCGGCGGCCTGCACATCGTGTCCGGCCGCGTCGTGGTCGAGGCGGAGCTGGACACCGGCGCGGTGGCCCGCCGGCTGCGGCGGGAGGTGGCCGAGGTCTACGGTTACCCGAGCGAGATCCACGTGCTCGCCTCCGGCGGCCTGCGCAAGGGCAGCCACTTCATCGTGCGGGTGGTCAAGGACGGCGAGGCGCTCGCCCGGCAGACCGGCCTGCTCGACGTGCGGGGCCGCCCGGTGCGCGGCCTGCCGCCGCACGTGGTGGCCGCGAACGTCTGCTGCGCCGTGTCGGCCTGGCGGGGCGCGTTCATGGCGCACGGCTCGCTGACCGAGCCGGGCCGCTCCAGCGCGCTGGAGATCACCTGCCCCGGCCCGGAGTCGGCGCTGGCGCTCGTCGGCGCGGCCCGCCGCATCGGCATCACCGCGAAGAACCGCGAGGTGCGCGGCGTGGACCGGGTGGTGGTCAAGGACGGCGACGCGATCGCCGCGCTGCTCACCCGCATAGGAGCGCACTCCAGCGTGCTGGCCTGGGAGGAGCGGCGGGTACGCCGGGAGGTGCGCGCCACCGCCAACCGGCTGGCCAACTTCGACGACGCCAATCTGCGCCGCTCGGCCCGGGCCGCGGTGGCCGCCGCCGCCCGGGTGACCCGCGCGCTGGAGATCCTCGCCGACGACGCGCCCAACCACCTGACCTCGGCCGGCCGGCTGCGGCTGGAGCACCGTCAGGCGTCCCTGGAGGAGCTGGGCGCGCTCGCCGAGCCGCCGCTGACCAAGGACGCCATCGCCGGCCGGATCCGCCGGCTGCTCGCGCTGGCCGACAAGCGCGCCCGCGACCTGGGCATCCCGGATACGGAAGCGGCAGTCACGCCCGACATGCTCGTGGTCTGATAGGACTCGGGCGGCGAGCACGCGAGCGGGATCACCACCCGCCGCAGCGCGACGCCGCACGCTCGGATATGGTCGCTGCGTACGGCAAGGGGGCCGCGCACAGGCATCCCTCGCCGTGCTCACCGCCTCGGGCGGTCAGGTCTCCGTGACCGCGGCGGGGTGGCCGAGATGACATGTCGACGGCCGGCTCCAACGGTCGGCGCACACACCTCCGCCGGCCCCGGTCTGGCGCCGGCGGACCAGAACGCGAGGAGATGGGACCTGTGACCATCCGGGTTGGCATCAACGGCTTCGGCCGGATCGGCCGCAACTTCTTCCGGGCAGTGCTGGCGTCCGGCGCTGACATCGAGGTCGTGGCGGTCAACGACCTGACCGACAACGCGACGCTCGCCCACCTTGTCAAGTACGACAGCATCCTGGGTCGCCTCCCGCACGAGGTGAAGGCCACCGCCGACGAGATCACCGTGGGCGGCAAGACCATCAAGGCGTACGCCGAGAAGGACCCGGCGAACCTGCCGTGGGGCGAGGTCGGCGCCGACGTCGTCATCGAGTCCACCGGCTTCTTCACCGACGGCACCAAGGCGAAGGCGCACCTCGACGGCGGGGCCAAGAAGGTCATCATCTCCGCGCCGGCGAAGAACGAGGACGTCACCGTGGTCATGGGCGTCAACCAGGACCAGTACGACCCGGCCAAGCACAACATCATCTCGAACGCCTCCTGCACCACGAACTGCCTCGCGCCGATGGCGAAGGTGCTGCAGGACACGTTCGGCATCCAGCAGGGCCTGATGACCACCATCCACGCGTACACGCAGGACCAGAACCTGCAGGACGCGCCGCACAAGGACCTGCGCCGGGCCCGCGCCGCCGCGCTGAACATCGTGCCGACCTCGACCGGCGCCGCGAAGGCGATCGGCCTGGTGCTGCCGGAGCTGAAGGGCAAGCTGGACGGTTACGCGCTGCGCGTGCCGATCCCGACCGGCTCGGCCACCGACCTGACCGTCACGGTCGGCCGGGAGACCACTGTGGACGAGGTCAACGCGGCGCTCAAGGCCGCCGCCGAGGGCCCGCTGCGGGGCATCCTCACCTACAACGAGGACCCGATCGTCTCCGCCGACATCGTGACCGACCCGGCGTCGTGCATCTTCGACGCGCCGCTGACCAAGGTGATCGGCAACCAGGTCAAGGTCGTCGGCTGGTACGACAACGAGTGGGGCTACTCGAACCGCCTGGTGGACCTGGTCAAGCTGGTCGGTAGCTCGCTGTGAGCATCCGCAACCTCGACGACCTGCTCGCCGAGGGGGTGTCGGGTCGGCGCGTGCTGGTGCGCGCCGACCTGAACGTCCCGCTCGACAAGCAGACCGGTGAGATCACGGACGACGGCCGGATCCGGGCCGTCCTGCCGACGCTGAGCGCGCTGGTGCAGGCCGGCGCGAAGGTGGTCGTCTGCTCGCACCTGGGCCGCCCGAAGGGCGCGCCGGACCCGCAGTTCAGCCTCCGCCCGGTCGCCGGGCGGCTCGGTGAGCTGCTCGGCGTCCCGGTGCACTTCGCCGAGGACACCGTCGGTGACTCGGCGCGGTCCACCGTGGCCGACCTGGCCGACGGCCAGGTGGCGCTGCTGGAGAACCTGCGGTTCAACAAGGGCGAGACCAGCAAGGACGACGCGGAGCGGGGCGCGTTCGCCGACCAGCTCGCCGCGCTCGGCGACGCCTACGTGGACGACGCGTTCGGCGCTGTGCACCGCAAGCACGCCAGCGTGCACGACGTGCCGGCCCGGCTGCCGCACTTCGCCGGCCGGCTGGTGCTGCGCGAGGTCGAGGTGCTCAGCCGCCTCACCGGCTCCCCGGAGCGGCCGTACGTGGTGGTGCTGGGCGGCTCGAAGGTCTCCGACAAGCTGGCCGTGATCGAGGCGCTGCTGCCGACCGTGGACCGGCTGCTCATCGGCGGCGGGATGTGCTTCACCTTCCTCAAGGCCCAGGGCCACGAGGTGGGCACGTCGCTGCTGGAGAAGGACATGGTCGAGACCTGCCGCAACCTGATGGAGCGCGCGCCCGGCAAGATCATGCTCCCGGTCGACGTGGTGGCCGCCGACGCGTTCGCGCCGGACGCCGCGCACGACACCGTGCCCGCCGACGGCATCCCCAGCCACCGGCTGGGCCTGGACATCGGCCCGGAGACGGTGGCCGGCTTCGCGGCCGCGCTGTCGCAGGCGAAGACCATCTTCTGGAACGGCCCGATGGGCGTGTTCGAGATGGCGGCGTTCGCCAACGGCACCCGGGGCGTGGCCGAGGCGATCACCAAGGCCGACGCGTTCAGCGTGGTCGGTGGCGGCGACTCGGCCGCGGCGGTGCGCGCGCTGGGCCTGGACGAGTCCTCGTTCGGGCACATCTCCACCGGCGGTGGCGCCTCCCTGGAATACCTGGAGGGCAAGACCCTCCCCGGCATCGCGGCTCTGGAGAACTGAATGGCGAGCACGACCCGCCGGCCGCTGATGGCCGGCAACTGGAAGATGAACCTGAACCACCTCGAGGCCAACCTGCTGGTGCAGAAGCTGGCCGCGAGCCTGAACGAGAAGCAGCTCACCGACGTCGAGTGCGTGGTGCTGCCGCCCTTCACCGACCTGCGTACCGTGCAGACCGCGGTGGACGGCGACAAGCTGCTGATCGGCTACGGCGCGCAGGACCTGTCGCCGCATCCGTCCGGCGCGTACACCGGTGACATCGCCGGGCCGATGCTGGCGAAGCTGGGCTGCGGCTACGTGGTGGTCGGCCACTCCGAGCGGCGGCAGTACCACCACGAGGACGACGCGCTGGTCAACGCGAAGGTGTCGGCGGCGCTGGCGAACGGGCTCACCCCGATCCTCTGCATCGGCGAGGGCCTGGAGGTCCGGGAACAGTCGGGGCAGGTGCGGCACTGCTGCGACCAGCTCGACGGCGCGCTGAAGGGGCTCACCGCCGAGCAGGTCACCAAGGTCGTCGTCGCGTACGAGCCGGTCTGGGCGATCGGCACCGGCAAGACGGCCACGCCGGAGGACGCCCAGGAGGTCTGCGGCGCGGTGCGCAAGCGCATCGCCGAGACCTACGACGAGGGCACCGCCGAGCAGGTCCGGATCCTGTACGGCGGGTCGGTCAAGGCGTCGAACGTCGCCGCGATCATGGCGCAGCCGGACGTGGACGGGGCCCTGGTCGGGGGCGCCAGCCTGGACGCGGAGGAGTTCGCGCAGATCTGCCGGTTCCCGGAGCACACCGCCCGCTGATCGCTCGCTATCCTTGACGCTGCCCGTCCACCGGCCGGTGCCGCAGTGCCCGACAGGTCCGGGCAGTGATCGCAACGAGAGGACTGACCCCCGCCATGCCGATCTGGTTCGCCTACACGATGATCACGTTGCTGGTCATCACCAGCGTGCTGCTCGTCCTGCTGATCCTCCTGCACCGCGGTAAGGGCGGCGGGTTGTCGAGCATGTTCGGGGGCGGCGTCAGCTCCAGCCTGGCCGGTTCGTCCGTGGCCGAGAAGAACCTCGACCGCTACACCGTTCTGGTGGGAATCGTCTGGTTCGCCTGCATCATCGGGCTCGGGCTCTGGCTGCGGTTGCAGATGGCCAACGGCACCTGAGTCGGCGCTGAGAAGCGTACAATCTGCGCGCGGTCCGTCACGGACCGCGCGCAGTTTTGTTTCTCCGCGCGTCGCCCGTCGCCCACCCCCTCCGGCGGCGGTCCCCTCCGACGACAGGGAGCGAGCAACCGTGCCCAGCAACAACGTCATCCGCGGCACCCGGATCGGGTCCGCCCCCGAGCGCTTCGACCAGCGCGTGGAGCCCGCGCCGCGCCGCCCGGTCGTCTACTGGTGCCGCCACGGTCACCGGGTCGAGTTCCTGATCGCCGCCGAGGCGGAGACGCCGGCCACCTGGGAGTGCCCCCGCTGCGGCGAGCCGGCCGGCCCCGACCCGGGCGACCCGCCGGGCCGCCAGCGCGCCGAGCCCTACAAGACCCACCTGGCGTACGTGCAGGAGCGGCGCACGCCGGAGGAGGGGGAGGCGCTGCTCGCCGAGGCCCTCGACGCGCTGCGCCGACGTCGTGGCCGCGACTGAGCCGAGGCGTTAAGAAGGGGCCCCTTCTCTACCGGAGACGTTAAGAAGGGGCCCTTCCTTACACCTCAGCGGAGGCTGCGCAGGCGCGGCGGCACGTTGGCCGCCGCGGCCCGGTCGAGCAGCCAGAGCGTACGGGAGACGCCCTGCACCCCGGCGGCCGGCAACTGCACCGGCCCGGCCCCGGCCAGCGCCATGCCCACCGCCCGGGCCTTGTCCGCCCCGGCGGCGATCAGCCACACCTCCTCGGCCGTGTTGATCGTCGGCAGGGTCAGCGTGGTACGCACCGGCGGCGGCTTCGGGCTGCCCCGTACCGCGCTGACCGGGCGGTTGTCGTGGTGCACCGGGTGCTCCGGGAACACCGACGCCACGTGCCCGTCCTCGCCGACGCCGAGCATCAGCACGTCGAAGTGCGGCACGATCGCGTTCCCGGGCCGGGCGGCGGCGGCCAGCTCCCGCGCGTACCCGGCGGCGGCCGCCTCCGGGTCGTCACCGGCCGGGCCGTCGGACGCCGGCATCGGGTGCACCCGGGCCGGGTCCAGCGGCACCGCGTCCAGCAGCGCCGCCCGCGCCTGCGTCTCGTTGCGCTCCGGGTCGCCGGCGGGCAGGAACCGCTCGTCGCCCCACCACACGTCGACCCGGGACCAGTCGACCGCGTCCCGGGCGGGCAGCTGCCCGACCGCCCGGTACACCGCAGCGGCGATCCGCCCGCCGGTCAGCACCACCGACGCCTGGCCGCGCTCGGCCTGCGCGTCGAGCAGCTTCACCACCAACCGGGCCGCCACCGCCTGCGCCAGCAGGTCGGGGTCGGCGTGTACGGCGACACTCGCCTCAGTCATCCGTCGAGCCCTCGTGTTCCGACCGCCCACCGGCGGTCACCTGTGCCTCCGACCACCCGGTCCGGGCGGTCACTCGTTCGCGGTCGCGCCCGCGTGCGCGGTCAGGCCGGCCTCGGCCCGCTGGGCGGTCGCCGGATCCTTCCACACGTGCACCCGCTGGGCCGGCCGCTGGTCGAGTCCGGTGATCCCGGCCGCAGCGCCGAGCGCCTCCGCGTACACCTGGTCGGCGTCGAGGCGGCGCAGCTCCTCGGCCAGCTCGTCGCCGAGCGGCCGGCGCACCAGCGGCAGCGTGCGGTCCTCCTGCCCGGTACGCCGGAACACCGCGATGCTGTCGTCGCGGGTCAGCGTCAGCTCGTCGCCGTTGGCGCAGCGCAGCTGCACCTGACGCATGCGCGGGAACTCGTCGGTCCGCTCCCAGGTCGGTTCGATGCCGAGCCGGGCCTTGAGCCACCCGCTCATCAGCGCGGCCGTCGGATCCGACGGGGGCGCCACCACGCTGGCCTCGGTGACCCGGGCCTGGGTGGTGTCGAACGCGCCCGCCACCAGCGTGCGCCACGGGGTGATCCGGGTCCACGCCAGGTCGGTGTCGCCGGGGGCGTAGTCGTGGGCCCGCTGCCGCAGCGCGGCGATCGGGTCGGCCGCCTGCGCCGAGTCGGTGATCCGCCGGTCGGCCACCACACCGAGGAAGTCGGTGGCGATCTCCTCCGGCGGCTCGCCGTGCCACCACGTCACCACCGGTACGTCCGGGACCAGCAGCGGCATCACCACGGATTCGGCGTGCAGCGCGAGCCGCCCGTACATCCGGGTCACCACCGCCTCGCACGGCCCGAGCCGGCCGCCCACGACGATCTCCGCGTCCAGCCGGTTGCGGTCGCGCTCCACGTCGGAGCGGACCACCACGAGCAGGCGGCAGGGGTGCGCCGCCGCGGCGATGGTGGCGGCCGCCTCGGCCTCCCGGACCCGCTTCTCGTCCACCACCACGATCAGCGTGAGCGCCATGCCGCTGGCCACCCCGCCCGCGCTGCGCCGTTCCGCGGCCAGCGCCTTGACCACCTCGTTGCCGGTGGTGTCCCACAGCCCGATCAATGGAGCCTCCTGGTTCGCTCGCAGTGCTCGCTCACGCTCTCCGCCAAGCCCGGCCCTCGCGGGCCAGCATCTCGTCGGCGGCCCGGGGTCCCCACTCGCCGGCCCGGTACGGCTCCGGCGTCGTGCCCTCCCAGGCGTGTTCCAGCGGGTCGACGACCTGCCAGCTCTGCTCGACCTCGGCGGCGTCCGGGAACAGCGTCCGGTCGCCGATCAGCACGTCCAGCACGAGCCGCTCGTACGCCTCGGGGCTGGACTCGGTGAACGCCTCGCCGTACTGGAAGTCCATCGCGATGTCGCGGACCTCCATCGTGGTGCCCGGCACCTTGGAGCCGAACTTCAGCACCACGCCCTCGTCCGGCTGCACGCGGATGACGAGCTGGTTGGGACCGAGGGACTCCATGTCGGCGGCGTTGAACGGCAGGTGCGGCGCCTTCTTGAACATGATGGCCACCTCGGTGACCCGCCGGGGCAGCCGCTTGCCGGCCCGGATGTAGAACGGCACCCCGGCCCAGCGCCGGTTCTGGATGCCCAGCTTCACCGCCACGTACGTCTCGGTGGTGGAGCCCGCCGGGACGCCCTCCTCCTCCAGGTAGCCCTTGGCGCGCTCGCCGCCCACCCAGCCGGGCAGGTACTGGCCCCGCACGGTGTCCTCGGAGACGTCGTGCGGCACGGTGATCGCCTTGAGCACCTTGAGCTTCTCGGCGCGGATCTCGTCGGCGTCGAAGCTCGTCGGCTCCTCCATCGCGACCAGCGCGAGCAGTTGGAGCAGGTGGTTCTGGAGCACGTCACGGGCGGTGCCGACGGAGTCGTAGAAGGCGGCCCGGGTGCCGATGCCGACGTCCTCGGCCATGGTGATCTGCACCGAGTCGACGTACTTGGAGTTCCACAGCGGCTCGAACAGGTTGTTCGCGAACCGCAGCGCCAGGATGTTCTGGACCGTCTCCTTGCCCAGGTAGTGGTCGATCCGGAACACGTCCTGGCGGGTGAAGACGTCGTCGACCAGGTCGTTGAGCGCCTTGGCCGAGGGCAGGTCGTTGCCGAACGGCTTCTCCACCACCACGCGGCGCCAGCCGCCGGACCTGTCGTTGTCCGCCATGCCGGTGCGGGCGAGCTGCTTGAGCACCACCGGGAAGGCCGCCGGGGGGATGGAGAAGTAGAAGGCGGCGTTGCCGGCGATGCCGTGCGAGTCGCGCAGCTCGTCGAGCGTGGCGGCGAGCTGGTCGAACGCGGCGTCGTCGTCGAACGAGCCGCCGACGAACTTGATGTTGCCGGCCAGCCGGGCCCACACCTCCTCCCGCCACGGGGTGCGGGCGTGCTTCTTGGCCGCCTCGTGCGCCACCGACTCGAAGTCGCCGTCGCCCCAGTCCCGGCGGGCGAAGCCCAGCACCACGAAACCGGGCGGCAGGAGCCCCCGGTTGGCCAGGTCGTAGACCGCCGGCAGTAGTTTCTTGCGGGCCAGATCGCCGGTCACCCCGAAGATCACCAGGGCACACGGCTCGGGGATCCGGGGCAACCGCCGGTCCTGGACGTCGCGCAGCGGGTTCACCGGGCCACCTCCTCCTGCGTCTCGGTCCGCTGATTCCAGGTCATTGATCGTCACGTGCATGTCCGTCCGGCCGTATCCAGCAGCTGGGCGACGCCAGCCGCCCGCTTGGTCAGGTGCAGTCGCAGCACCGGTCGTTCCCGGCCGGCCAGGGCCCGCCGGTCACCGGCGGCCTGGGCCGCCTGGAGCTGCGCGAAGGTGTACGGACGACCGGGCACTTCCAGATCATCGGTGACCGCACCGGTGATCTGGAGGTGCCGGCCGCGGGTGTCCGTGTGCTCCGGCCGGCGCGGTCCCCAGGTGAAGGTGACCGGCCGCCGGGTGTGCCGTGCCAGCAGCGGGCGCAGCCCGGCCAGCGCCGCGTCGGCCCGCGGGTCGAGGTACGCGGTGACCGCGAGGTGTTCTCGTTCGCCCAGCCCGTCGAGCAGCCAGCACAGCGCGCCGGTCAGGTCGGCCGGCGCGCCGCTCGGGGCGTACACCTCGATCGCGTCCTCCACCGACGACGGCGGCCCGCTGTCCGCCTCGTCGTGGGCCGCCGCGGCGGCGGGCGCCGCGAACGGGTCGGTCCGCAGCGTCACCGCGGCGGTCGCGCCGGCGTAGGTCCAGGTGAGCAGGTGCGCGCCGAGCGGCCCGTTGACGGCGACGTCGGCGGCCACGCCCGGGCCGACGCCCGCGCCGAGGGCGCCGCCGAGACCGACTGTGAGCACGCCCGGCCCGGTGGCGCCGGGGGAGTCGGGGGACTCCACGGCCACCGGCAGGAGCCGTCCGCCGGTCGCGTCGGCGAGCAGCGCGCCCGCCCAGCGGCCCAGGCCGTCGAGTCCGGTGCCGTCGGGGACCAGCGCGACCGTGTGCCGGCCCTCGCCGGGCGCCGCGCCCAGGGCCGCGCCGAGCGCGAGGCCCGGATTGTCCCGGGCC
>NZ_JAGPXP010000039.1:0-48254 GCF_018070485.1 Micromonospora sp. C41
TGGGGGAGTGGTGAGAGACGTCGAGAGGTGTTTCCGCTGGTAGGAGCCCACTCGGGCAGGTCACCGGGTCGCCCATCTTGATCTCATAATCCCTCGGTCGCGGGTTCGAACCCCGCCCGCCCCACCAAGCCGTTTCTCCAGCTCAGCCATGGTGCCGACGGCTCGGGTGCACTGCGTCGAGGTCATGGCCGCCTTCACATTGGCCCCTCCGCCACCGCGACACTGGCCGCCGTTGTGCCGCAGCTCGTGCGGCGTCCGGTTCGCAAGCTCGATCGACGCCGAAGCCCGGTCGAAGACCCGGCGACGGAAGTTGTTGTTACGCAACACCTCGCCCGTTGGGGATGTGAACACCAGCTCGTCACCGGGGCACATCAGTGGGCGTCGGGACGTGCGGTCTGCCGATGGGTGGTTGGTTCGGAATCCTTGGTGTCAGGGGACCGACGGAGGCCAGCGATGCCTGCGCCAGTCCTCCCACGTCGCGAATTCTGCCGGCGGGCAGTCGACGGGTTCACTGCCGTCGAGTTCCCCTTCGGTCGGGATGCTGATGAGGGCAGCCCACCTGTCGAGTTCCTCGTCGGACATGTGCCACGTCGTGTGCGGCTCTTCGGCTTGGCGTTGGTCGAGTCGTCTCCGTTGCTCGGCCGGTGGGAGTTCGAAGTAGCGCATCTCCACCGCCGCGCCGAGGTCGGCAGCTGCCTGCCGTAGCGCGGAGCGCTCATCTCGACCCCAGAGGCCGAAGTCGATGACGACGTTGATGCCGAGATTGAGGGCGCGCAGCCCAATCTCGATGAGCCGTCCTTCGATCACGTCCGAGGCCGACGGCGGGTTCGCGAGGCCGTACAGGGCCTTTACCCACTCGTCCTTCGTGAGGCGAAGAGCCTGCTCCTCGACTTCTATGCGCCGCGCTTCTGTGGTCTTCCCGGTGCCTGGCAGTCCTACCGTCAGGAACAGAGTCGGTCGTGTCGTCATCGTTTCCCCATCTGAACGGTCGCGCCATCATCGCTGACGCTCGCTCATGCCGCGACCAGCGCGTAGGTGTCGCCGATCAGTTGGCGGACGGGTGTCGCGCATCAGCCGACGGAAGACAAGAGTTCTACACCGCGAACTGCCGAATTGGCCTCTTTAGGATCAAGGCGGCCTGCTGGCGGCGCAAGCGCCGGCATCGGCCGGGCCGGCCGGCCACGCTGACGGGGCCTACCAAGGGCTTGAAGGGCTGTGAGGCGGGACGATCGGCGTAGGCGTCGCTCCCAGTTGAGGTTGGGGCGATCGGCTGCCGCGCAGCGGAGCTGCTTGCCCCCGGCCTCTCGTAGGTCGCCGAATGCGGTTTGACGACGATGAGGACCAGGGCGTGAACCGTCCCCGGGTGCCCGATCCTCTACGCCACCCGCCCGGCGTCAAGGGCGCTGCGCGTCGGTATGCCGATGGCCTACAGCCATCCTTGACCCCAACCGGGCACCGCAGTTTTTGGCACCTATCCGGGGGACGGGGGCAGACTGGCGGCTATCCGTCGAGGATCTGGACGGTCTGCGACGGCATCTTGATCCAGAGGGGCAGCCTTGGATGTGAACCGCGACGAATCAACGGTGACCGTCCCACTTGACCGGGCGATTGAGGTAGCTCGCTTCCTTGAATGCCTCACCCGCTCGATTGACCGGATCGGTTCAAGTATGGCAGGCGGCCATGCAGACGCCGAGACCGTCGACCGCTTCATCGACGAGTGGCTGATCGGCCCTCAAGCGTCTCGGGCGCGAAGGGTCCTATGGGATGCCATCAGTCAGGTGATCGGTGAGGAGGCGGTGGAGGGAATCGCTGAAGCAGTGCCCAGATTCCCGGACGCCCCACCTGATGAGGTGGGACGGCTTCGACAGGAGCTGTCGGCGGGGCAGAAGGCGCTCGATGGGTAGCCAACTCTTGCGGGACGAGAGGCTTGCGGGCAGTTCGCACCCAGTCCGCAAGAGGCCGACCGCCTCTGGGGGAGTGGTGAGAGATATCGAGAGGTGTTTCCGCTGGTGAGAGCCCCATTCAGGCAGGTCGCTGGGTCGCCCATCTTGATCTCATGATTCCTCGGTGGCGGGGTCGAAACCCGCCCGCCCCACCAGCCGTTTCCCCAGCTCAACTACGATCAGGACGTCATCGCGGTGCAACGCCGGGGCGTGACCATTGCGCGGTGGGGCGGCCGTCGAGACGCCACGGGTGCCCGGCGACCCGCGGCCAGCCTTCAGGCGAGTTCTCCCAGTTCTCCTGCCGGCCGTACACCGTGAGATCCAGAGCGTGGTAGGTGGTCATCAACGCCTCCACGCCCCGCCCGGTGGTCCAGTAGGTCTCGTAGACCTTGTCGCCGTCGCGCAGGTAGCACGCGATGAACCCGAAGTGACGACCGTCGGCCAGAGCCGGGTCGGAGTCCTTCGCCGAATACCAGGGGAACCTGTAGCCCATGAACTCCGCGAACGGGGCGCTTTCGTCGTAGGGACCCTCGCAGAAGACGGCGTAGGTGACGTCCCGAGCATGCAGGTAGTCCAGCGTCTGCATGTGACAGGTCGAGAAGGTGCACCCCTCACACTGATGCTCGTACGGATTGCCGTCGTGCCACATATGGAAGTAGGCGATGAGCATCCGGCGGCCCTCGAACACCTCCACCAGCGGGGTGTCGCCGCCAGGGCCCCGCACCGTCACCGTCGGCATCAAGGTCATCGGTAGCTGACGACGAGCGGCTGCGATCGCGTCTCCTTCGCGGGTGTGGGCCTTCTCCCGTACGAGCAGTTCGTCGCGCTTGCGCAGCCAGGTCTCCCGGTCGACGACCGGGGGCGCGGCGGCGCTGGACGCGGGGGTTGCCGTCATGGCTGTCTCCTTCGTGGAGTGGGGATCGGTCACAGGTACAGACGACCGAGTCGGCGAGTGTCATCGGTGACCGATGACGGATGCGGTCCGCGGTCGTCAGTACGGTTGTGAGCACCATTCAGCCCCGGGGAAATCACATGCCCGACTCGTCTGACGAGCAGGCGATCTGGCTGCGGCGCGCCTTCGACGAGCACCGGCGTGAGCTACACGTCCACTGCTACCGCCTCGCCGGGAACGTCACCGACGCGGACGACCTGGTGCAGGAGACCTTCCTGCGTGCCTGGCGGGCTCGCGACCGCTTCGAGGGCCGGGCGTCGGCGCGTACCTGGTTGTATCGGATCGCCACGAACGTCTTCCTCGACAGCCGCAAGGCGGCCGGTCGACGGGCGGTGCCGTACGGTGATCCGCTGGAGTGGTCCACCGAGCTCGGTCCCTATCCCGACGCCCTGCTGGCCGACGACGCGCAGGCCGGTCTCGCCGCTCGGGAGACCGTCGAGCTGGCCGTGATCGCGGCGCTCATGTACCTGCCGCCGCGGCAGCGGGCGGCCTTCGTGCTGCGCGACGTCCACGGCTGGACGCCGCAGGAGATCGCCGTCGCGCTCGACACCGCCGTAGCGGCCGTCAACAGCCTCCTCCAGCGGGCCCGCCACACCCTCCGGGGGCGCGCTCCGTCGGACCCGAAGGAATGGCGCCGCCCGCAGCTCACCAGTGAGGACGAAGAGATCCTGCGCCGCTACGCCGACGCGAAGGACCCGGAGACGATACGGGAACTGCTCGCCGAGGACGTACGGATCACGATGCCGCCCGAGCCGCCGGTCGTCGGGATCGACGCGGCCGCGGAGTTCCTCGGCCGACCGCTCGACTGGCGTACCTTCCCCACCTCGGCCAACGGGCGCCCGGCACTGATCAACTATCTCCGCCGGCCCGGCAGCCGGCACTACGAGGCGTTGGTCGTCGACGTACTCCGGATCGAGAACGGGAAGATCGTAGAAAGCAACGCCTTCATCGGTGCCCGTCACGTCGCCGCCTTCGGCATGCCCACCACGCTCGAGCCCTAGACAAGTAAGCTTCAAGCTCAGGATTCCTACGAACTCGGCGGCGTGGTTCCGTCGCAGGGGACACCGACACCTAGTTGTACGTGCGCCGTCTGCCCCCGCGACGTGATGGTGAGCGGTAGGCAGGCCGGCCGCGCAACCCAGGTGCCGCCGACGAAGGCCAGCCACTGAGGTCGGTCATCGACAGGTGCGCAGGCGCGCACGTGGGCGCTCACGGCCGGCACCACTGACGAGCCCCATCCGAGACGCGCCTTGTCCTCCCAGCCGGCTGCCACCCGAAGGTCGACCACTGCGCCGCCGCGTACGACCAGGCCCCATTTGGCGAACAGCCGGGCTGCCGGGTCCGGTTGCCCCGATTCCGCTACTTGAAGCACCGGCCGGGCAGGTACCGCGACGTCCTCTCCCACGAGCCGATAACCCGCCGGCGGTTCCGTGATCGTATCGACCGATTTGGTGCACGACTCCTGCCCGGCGCCCACGTCAGCTGACGGGGACGCGCTGGGGTCGGTGCCCAGAGACGCAGTTGGCGCGGGTGGTCTGGCCTCACCCTGGCCGGTACCGCTTGAGGACGTACAGGCTGCCGGCGCCGCCATCAGGAAGATGCTGAGCGGCCACCACACCATGCGGCTGGTCCTTCTCACGCGCGTCACCTCCTGAACGGCGAGGCCATCACCGGTAAGGGCACGACTCGTGAAGCGTCACCGTACCCGAGGGCGGGTGCGTTCGATGCCGCCCATCTGAGCCTGCGGCAGCCCGACCAGCTAGACGCGGGCCAGTTCCGCGATGTGCGGACCCACCGCGGAGATGAGCTGAGGCGAGGAATGGTTGGCGGCATCACCGCCTACGCTGCCGGGATGAAGGCGGAAGCGGCGCCGGCCATGCCGACGGCGGACATCGACAGGAGACGGGCGTGAGCAGGCGAAAGGTCTTGCTTGTGGCCGTCGGCCTACTGATCGCGCTGCTGCCGTGTGCCCTGGCCTGGAGGTCACTGTGGCCGGTCCGCATCGACGCTCTGTGCGGCGTTTTCCAGTCCCGGCAGGGTGGGGTCGTCAAGATCGAGCCAGACCGTTCCTTCACGGTCTCTGCGGCCGTGTTCGGTCCGAACGACACGGTTTCCGGGAGCGGCCAGCTGCGCCCGGGTGACCTGGCAGCGGACGGCCATCTAATCCTGACGATGAAGGATGCCAAGGTAAGCCTTGAGCTGGATACGCGGCGCAGTTGGCGAGGGAATGTGAGCCTGTGGCACTGGGCCGACGACCCGGACACCGGGGAACGCGAGACCTTCGTCCAGAAGTCTGCCTGCTAGTCCGCGTCCAGTCCGCAGGGGTCCACCAGGAGTAGTGATCGATGCGAGATGCCGTAAGGCATCGGCCCAGTCCTCAGTAGAGCGCGATATTCGACCAGAAGTCGTGTTGCTGACAATCGAACCGGCCGAATGCCTGATCCTGGCATCAGTGCGCGAACGTCAGGATCTTTTTCAAGCCGGTTGAACGATCCTCGCAAGTTGCGGGCGTCACGCCGGTCGTCATCGACGCATTGTCGCGTCGTCTGCATTGTCCCGCTGACCTCTTTTTCCTTCCGTCCGAAGGAGTGCTGTGCCAGTTACCAGGCAATTCGCGGTGCATGGAGCGGATCCGGTTCTCATCGAGGTCGATGGTCAGGACCTTGATATTCGTGGCGAGAGCGCCGGCATCGGGCCGGTGGGCCGCAGCGGTCGTACCGAACCGAGATCCTTCGAGGAGTCCCTTCGGAGCGTCCGCGCGGCGGCTCTGGAGGCCATGCGCGTGTTCCGCGAGGACCTGGGGCCGAGCGAGGTCAAGCTCACCTTCGCGGTGAAGATGACGGCTGAGATGAACGCCGTCATCGCGAAGACCGCGTACGAAGGAAACCTCGGTGTCGAACTGGTCTGGCGACGGGAAGACTCCGCACCGAAATGATCACCTCCTCTGAACCCTGGCGGCTGCGGATCCGAGCCACGACGAATGATGGTGCTCCGTCGGAGGTGCTGGGAACCGCATTCGTCGTGGCGCCGGGCGTGGCCCTCACGTGCGCTCACGTGGTCGAGGGCCGGGTCCGGTGCTGGGCGGAGGCGCCGGGGGGCTGGGGCTCGGGCCAGGTCTGTTCCACCCGCTACGCGGTGCCGGGCTGGAGTCCGGGCCGGTACGACGGGACCGACGTGGCAGTCGTCGACGTGCCGGAGAGCTGGCCTACGGCGCCGCTCGGGCCCAGTGCGCCGCCGCGGCCGGAGACGCCGCTCGACGCGCTCGGCTTTCCGGAACAGTATTCGGCGGCGGACGACCGCGGTCAGCGGACCCGGGTCCAGGTCATCGGGCCTGATGAGACCGGGAAGCTCATCCAGGTGAACGGTCTGCCCGGATTCGACGGCCAGATCCAGCGCGGATACAGCGGCGGCCCCGTTGTCGACGTCACGTCGGGCCGCGTCGTCGGCATGGTTTCGACCGCCGACATGGACAAGAGGCTGCGGATCTCGTGGATCATCCCGCTCGCCACGCTGGCTGAGGCCTGGCCGCCGTTGGCGGACCTGCTCCCGGAGCAGATCCGCGTCGACCCGGAATTCGTCGAGGCGGTCGCTGCTCTCAACAATGGGGCGTACGCGCGGGCCCTGGAGCGCTTCAACACGCTCGTGAACATGTATCCACGCGAAGTCGATGTCTACTACTACCGGGTGCTGGCCGCTCTCGGCGGCCGACGCCCCGGCGGGTACCGGTACGAGGTGATCCGGGCGATGGAGAATCTGCTGCAGATCGGCATTCAGATCGAGCCCGGCCGTACGAGCAACCATTTGCGAGCCCTCTGGGCGCTGATCATCGAGGACTACTACGAAATCCGTGGCATTCCGACCGACCGCTCCAGGCTGCGCGGCCTTCAGGCGGCGCTGTCGGGCGTCGGCAGTGATCGCGCCCGCGAGATCATCAACCACGTTCCTGCTGTCGAGTGCCCGACCTGGCAGGGGCTCAGCCGAAACCAGGGGATCTGATGCATCCTGAACAACGCGCAGAGCGAGCCGGCAAGTATTTCGCGCCCGAACCGTCCACGCCGGTAGCCCAGTACGTCAAGCTGGCATTCGGTGGCGGACTCCTGCTGATGGCCCTGGTGATGTTCGCCGTCGGTGACGCGGCGATCTGTCTCGGATTCCTCTGTGGGGTCGGCGGCGCCGTGCTCGTCGTCCTGGGGCTCATCGGGCTCCTGAACTATGCGGAGGCGCGCCGGCGCGCCTATCCCCGGGCGACCGATCAGGAGATGGACGCCTGGCTGTACGGGGCCGAGGAAGCCATCGCGCAGATGGGCTACCGGCGGCTGAACATCCACCCCACCGAGCTTTCCCAGGGCAGGCAGCCCTATCTCGTCTTCTACGGAATCCCCGAGCTGTTCTCGGTTCTCCCGTTCCACTGGAACAGGGGACGGGACGGCAAACTCCGCTACTCCGCGTACAAGATCATGATCGTCTACATGTCGAACTGGCGCCTGCCGGTGTACGAGTGCGTGCTCGACATCGCCACCGGGTTCACGATCCGCGACTCCACGAAGGAGTACGCGCTCGGCAACGTGGACGGGATGGAGACGTCCGCGGACCGGGTGAGCGTCTTCAACGAGCAGTGGAAACCCGGCTCCGACGGCAACAGCGGCGGGGTCTTCTCGGGAGCCATCGGCAACGGGCCGAACATGGGTGCACAGTTCGGGCACTACACGCAGCGCCAGATCATCAAACTGCTCGTCTCCGGCCGGGTGGCTGTCGACCTCTGGCTGGGGATCGCGCCCAACGAGGCGATGGGTATCCAGGGTGTCACGGAGCCGTCCTCCGTGGACAGGATGATCTCCCAACTCCGCGAGCACCTGCGGGAACACAGCGGCGCCGCGTATCCCGACGCGCCCGCGGCGTTGAGTGGACCCGCTGTACCGTCGGGTGCGGACCCGACCGCGCTGTTGATGCCGCCGCCGTCCGAAGGCCACACGACCGAGCCGATCCGCCAGCGTCCTCCTGGCGAGGAGAACGAACAACGCCCCGCGTGAGTCGAGCGCCCCGTCCGTCGTGTGAGTCCGGGCGGCGGACGGGGACGGCGATCAGCCCGTGCGGTTGGTGGCCATCCACCCGGTCGCGAAGTCGACCAGCGCGCGTTGGCGCATCAGCCTGGCCGTCGCGCTGCCGACCCGGCCGACCGTCGCGCCGCCGGTGGCCTCGAAGTCGGCGCCCAGCCGGTCGAAGTCGTCCTCGTCGGTGACGACGTCGGTCCACGTGGTCCACCGGCTCGTTCCGTCCGGCAGCCGTACCGCCGAACCCGTCACCGCCCGCGGCGGCGACGCCTGCCGCCATTCCGCCAGGTGCAGCGAGGTGTTGGAGCTGTGTTCGCAGCCGAGCAGCAGCACCTTGCCGCCGAGCCGGTAGACCGCGCCCAGCGGTGAGCCCTCGCCCAGCGCGTCGTCGAGGCGGTGTCCGTCCACGACGTCGGCGGCGTGCGCGCCGAGCGCGGCGAACGACACCTGCGGATGGTCGCTGCGGCGGGCGCCCGGCCAGGTGCGTACCGTCTCGGCGACGGCGCCTATCCACCGGCTCGGCGTGCGCGCCGGGTCGAAGCCCGGGGTGTGCTCGCGGATGACGGGCCACCACGCCTCCGGTACGGGCGGATGCCGCCACCCGGCCGGATCCGTGTTGTCCGGCGTGTGCGTCGGCACCACGAGGGTGCCCTCCGAACCGAGCGCCTCCAGCAGCGCCAGCACCACCGCGTGGGTGCCCCCGGCGACGAACCCGAGACTCCGGTACGACGAGTGCAGCAGCAGGACGTCGCCCTTGGTGACGCCGAGCGTGCGCAGGTCGTGCGCGATCGAGGCGACGGTGTGCGGTGCGGCCTGGTCCACGCGGCGCAGTGTAGGCGGGGCCCTGAGCAGGATTCTCGCCGATTCCGGGATAGCGGCGGCGTCCCCGCGCGTCTGTCACTGGTGAACGAGGAGACGAGGGTGGTGCGGTGGACGAGGACGAGCGGGCGGTGCTGGCCGAGTTCGTGGCGAGCCGTGCGCCGGCGCTGATTCGGGTCGCCTACCTGCTCACCGGCGGGGGATGCCGGTTCACGTAGTCGCGGGCGCGGGGGAGCGGATCACCGAAGTACTGGTGCGGCATGCGGTGATGCTGGGCCCGGCAGAACGTGGCGAGGTCGCCCGTGATCCCGATCCGGTCCAGTGGACGCCGTTCGAACTCCCGGTTGGCGGCGAGCAGGTCCGCCTCCCGGTTCCATCCGGCGTGGTCGAACGCCCAGTCCGCCCAGGTCGCGTACACGTGGAAGACCTGGCGCTCGCCCGCGAACCGCAACCCCGCGAGACCGATCGGCCGGTCCGGGTAGGTGTCCCGGCACACCCAGGCCAGGATGTGGCAGGCCCCGGCCGCGAAGAACGCCTGGTCGGCGCGCTCCCAGGCGAGTCGTTGGTCGGCCCGTTCCCGCGGCGTACGCCGGAAGACGCCCGCTGCCGTCACTGCCACCAGCGCACCCTAGCCGAGCGGCCACGTGACGCGTGGACCCTCGCACGTGCCGATCTGAACCCGATTGACATGTGGGGTGGTCGGCGGGGGAGAGTCGGGCATGCGCTTTCAGGTGTCCACACCGCCCGCCGTTCCCGCCGGTACGTTGGCCGCCGGCCCGCAACCGACGTTGCCCGCCGAGGGCGGCCTGGTCCTGCGCCCCTGGGCGGACGGGGACGCGCCGAGCGTCCTGGCCGCGTACCAGGATCCGGAGATCCGCCGCTGGCACACCCGCCGGCCCGCGTCGCCGGAGCAGGTCCTCCAGTGGTTCGCCCACTCCCGTCGATCGTGGCAGGAGGAGACGGGCGCGAGCTGGGCGGTGACCCGGGGCGACGAGGTGGTGGGCCGCATGACGTTGGGCGGCGTCAACCTCGACGACGGCGAGGCCGCGTGCGCGTACTGGGTGGTTCCGGCCGCCCGCGGCACCGGCGTGGCCTCCGGCGCGCTGCGGGCGCTGAGCGCGTGGGCGCTCGCGGACGGCCGGCTGCACCGGCTCTGGCTGGACCACTCCACCGGCAACGTCGCGTCGTGCCGGGTGGCGGTCAAGGCCGGGTTCCGGCTGGAGGGCACCAAGCGCAGCGCGGCCGTGCACGACGACGGACGGCACGACATGCACCTGCACGCCCGCGTCCGCGGGGACGACTGACCGGGTCACGACTGCGCGGCGGCCACCTCCCGGATGCGCCGCAGCGCCTCCGCCCGGTCCATCCCGGTCGCCTGGAGGATGTCGCTCGCGGCGGTCCGGACCTGCCCCACGATCACCGTGCCGGACAGCCCGGTCCCGGCCAGCTCCGCGCGCGTCGCCGCCGCCACCGCGTTCAGCGCGTGCCGGCGGGCGTCCTCCGGACCCTGGTCCGCGAGAACCTCCTCCTGTACGGCGTGCACCGCCGCGCCGAGCGCCTCCACGGCGTCCGGCAGGCTCTCCGGGATCGGCTCCCCGTCCTCGATCAGCACCACGGCCCGCCGGGCCAGCACGCGGGTGTTCCAGACCGCCTGGTCCACGTCCGGCGCGCCGAGCTGGTAATGCTGAACGGATTGCCGCCTCGGCCACCGGGCCGGGGCGAGGTCGACGGTTTCCTTCGCGCCGCCGAAGACGTCCCAGAACCGGCCCAGGTCCGTGCCGATCGCCTGCGACCGGCTCAGCGCCCGGTCGGCCAGTTCGTGGTCGCGTCGCCGTAGGGCGGTGGCGGTCGCCGCGAGCTGGTCGGCGAGCTGCCGCAACGTCGGCGCGGCCACCCGCCGCATGACCCGCAGCGGGTTGATCGGCACCAGCAGCAGTGTCACCACCAGTCCCACGCCGCCGCCGATCAGCGCGTCCACGAAGCGGGGGAACTCCAGCGTGTGCCGGGACGAGGAGAGCGCGCCGAGCAGCACCGCCGTACCGCTGGCGTTGCCCACGATCCCGCCCCGCGTACTCAATGCCAGCGCGACCAGGACGGACGCCGCGACGATCACGCCGGTCTGCCACACCCCGGCGCCGACGGCACCGATCAGCAGGTCCGACACGATGATGCCGAGCGTCACCCCGGCGAGCAGCTCGACGGTGTTGGAGAGGCGCCGTCCGAACGACGAGGTGATCACCGCGACCGCGGCCGCCGGGGCGAAGATCGGGCTCGGCATGCCGGTGACCCAGCGCGCGACGGCCCAGGCCAGCGCCGCCGCCAGCCCGGCCTGCACGGCGAGTACGGACTTGACCCGCAGCTGCTGCATCCGGTCCCGCCCGGCGGCCCGGCCGCGCTCGTTCACGCGCTCCCACGCCTCGTCGAACCGTTCCGCGTCCAGGCCGGCGCGCCGCGACGACCCCCGCCGGCCGTCGCGCCCCTCCCGCTGCCCGGTCACCGCGGGCGGCTACCCGCAAAAACCGCCGCCAATCCCGGCGTCCGCCTAGGTCAGCCGCCCGATTCGAGGTACGCGGCCAGGTGCGCCAGCGAGGACGCGATGCCCTCCTCGTGCACCGCCTGGTCGATGCCCGGTGGTACGCCGGTGGCCGTGACCGTCACCTCGGTGCCGTCGCCGGCCGCCGCGAGGTGCCAGGTCATGGTCATGGTGCCCGCGTACGCGGGGTCGTCGGCCTGGAACACGGCGGTCTGCACGACCCGGCGCGCCGGTACGAGTTCGGCGAACCCGACGTCGACCACGTCGGTGGCGTCCGACGTCTTGCCCGGGCTGCCCGCCGGATCGAGATAGGTGAGCACCATCCGGAACCCGCCCCCGGGCCGAGGATCCCACCGCTCGATCCGCCCGCGCATCCCGTCCGGCGGCAACCACGCCTCCAGGGCCGCCCGATCCACGAGCGCCCCGTACACCGCTGCCGGCGCGGCCCCGATCGTCCTGCTACCCCGATCGACCCTGCTCACCCCCCAACCCTAGGCCCCGCACCCTGCCCGCCCGTGGGCGCTCTCGTCGATCTTGGAGTTGTGGCGGTTGACGAATGCCACCGAGTAGGGCGATTCAGGCGCAACAACTCCAAGATCGGCGGGGAAGCGGGGGCGGGGCGCGCCGGGTACGCTGCCGCGAATGCCGGTACTGCCGCACCTCCACTACTCGCTGCTGTTCGATGCCGACGACGTGCCGCTGGCCCGGATGCGGCTGCGGGACGACGACGGCACGCGGGTCGCGGCCGGCGTGAGGCCGCTGGCCGGGGCGCCGCTCACCCGGCTCGTCGCGCAGGTGCGGCGTGACCTCGCCGGGCATCGGCTGGAGACGCCGGACGAGGCGCTGGCGGCGGCGCTGGTGGCCGACGGGCTGAAGCTGCACCGGGCCGCCACTGACATGCGGCACGACCTGACCGACGTGCCGGAACCGGTGGCGCTGCCGGACGGCTGGTCGCTCGGCGCCCCCGGCTGGGACGACGAACTCGCCGAGGGACTGGACGCGGCGTACGGCCCGGACCACCCGGACGGCCGCTGGCAGCCCAGCGACACCGAACAGGTGCGGGCGATGTTCGACACCGGTGAGCCGGTGCCGCCCCTGGTGCCCGCCTCGGCCCGGCTGATCGACCCGGACGGCCGCAGCGCCGGGCACGTGCTGTGCGCCGGGCCGGTGCCGTGGACCGACGACGACTGCGTCTGGATCCTCAACCTCGGCGTCGCGCCCCGGGCACAGCGGCGCGGGTTCGGGCGGGCGCTGCTCGTCCACGCGCTGCGCGGCGCGCGGGAGGCGGGACTGCCGTCCGTCGGCCTGTCGGTGGTCGACGGCAACCCGGCCCGCCGCATGTACGACGCGGCCGGTTTCCGCGTCCTCACCCGGGTGCTCACGGTCCGCATCCCCGACGCGTAGCCCGCCGGGGAACCGTCAGGCGCCGGTGAGCAGGGGACGGTGCGCGGACCAGAGCCAGCGCAGGTAGTCGCGTAGCCGTTCCGGGGTGGCGATCCACCCCTGGCCGGGATAGCGGAGCAGCCGGCTGACCTCGCCGGCCACCAGGTCGTATCCGGCCGCGCCGGTCTCCGGCACCGGGGCGTCCGGTGCGACAGCCACTGGTAGCGGGACCATCGGGATCCGCAGGCCGGCGTCGTCGCAGGCCCGCAGCACGGTGAGGTAGACCCGGACCAGGTGGTACGGCGAGACGACGAGCGCGACGCTGCCGATGCCCAGCGCCCGTACCTGCTCCACGACCCAGGTGGCCTGCCGGCCGGTGCCGGTGACCGGCTCGGCCTGGAGCACGACCCCGTCGACCCGGCGCAGACCGAGTCCGCGCAGCCGGTCCAGTGTGAGCGGGCGGTACGTCCGCTCGGCCGAGTCGGTGTTCGCCACCAGCAGGTGCCGCAGCGCCGGGCCGGTCTCCCAGGCGCGGATCGCGTCGGTGAGACGCCAGTCCTCGCCCTGGCCGGTGGCCACCACCAGCGCGTCCACCCGCTCGGCGGCGCGGTGGGGGAGCGTGAGGACCATCGTGACCGCCTCCAGCACCGCCAGGAGCCGGTCGGCGGGGACGTCCGCGAACGCCTCCGGCCCCACGAGCCGTGGCAGCGGGCGGGACACACTCGTCACGCCCGCGATCTTGCCACCATCGGTTCGCCGGCGGGTGAGAGAGTGACATGGTGCGGGTGGGGATCCTCGGGCCGCTTGAGGTCCGCGACGGCGACCGGCCGCTCGACGTCGCCGGGGCGCGGCTGCGGGCGCTGCTGATCCGCCTCGCGCTGGACCCGGGCCGGCCGGTGAGCGTGCCCGCGCTGGCCGAGGCGCTCTGGGGCGACGAGCCGCCCACCGACACCGCCAACGCGGTGCAGACGCTCGTGTCGCGGCTGCGCCGGGCGGTGCCCGGGCTCGGGGTACGCAGCAGCCCGGCGGGCTACCGGCTCGACCTGGACCCGGACGACGTGGACGCCGGGCGGTTCGAGCGGCTGACCCGGCAGGGGCGGGCGGCGCTTCGCGACGGGGACCCGGCGACGGCGCGGACGACGTTGCGCGACGCGCTCGCGCTGTGGCGGGGGCCGGCGCTGGCCGAGGTCGCCGACGCGCCGTACGCGGCGGCAACGGTGGCGCGGCTGGCGGAACTGCGGCTCACCGCGCAGGAGGACCGGATCGAGGCGGAGCTGCGCGCCGGGCGGCCGGAACTGCTGGTCGCCGAGCTGGAGGAGCTGACCGCCGCGCATCCGCTGCGGGAGCGGCTGGCCGAGCTGCACCTGCGTACGCTCGCCGCCGCCGGGCGGCCCGCCGAGGCGCTCGCCGCGTACGAGCGGATCCGGCAGCGGCTCGCCGACGAGCTGGGCGTCGACCCGTCGCCGCAGTTGCGGGCCGCGCACCTGGAGCTGCTGCGCGGCGAGGCGGCCCCGCGGCAGCCGACGGCCGTGACGCGGGGCAACCTGCGGGCCGCGCTCACCACGTTCGTCGGGCGCGACGAGGACCTGCGCCGGCTCACCGGGCTGCTCGCCGGCAACCGGCTGGTCACCCTGCTCGGGCCGGGCGGAGCCGGCAAGACGCGGCTGGCGAGCGTGGCGGCGGGCCGGCTCGCCGACGGCGTACCCGGCGGGGCGTGGCTGGTCGAGCTGGCGCCGATCACCGACCCGGCGGACGTGCCACGGGCCGTGCTCGACACGCTCGGGCGGCGGGACCGGAAGCTGGAACCGGTACGCCAGCCGGCCCGCGACACGCTCGGCCGCCTGGTGGACACGATCGCCACCGACGAGACGCTGATCGTGCTGGACAACTGCGAACACGTCGTCGAGGCCGCCGCCCGGCTCGCCGAGGACCTGCTCGGCCACTGTCCGGGGCTGCGCGTGCTGGCCACCTCCCGGGAGCCGCTCGGCATCGTCGGCGAGGTGCTGGAACCCGTACCCCCGTTGCGGCTGCCACCGGCGGACGCGACGCCGGGCGACGCGCTCGCGTACCCGTCGGTGCAGTTGCTGCGCGACCGGGCCGCCGCCGTGCGGCCCGGGTTCGCGGTGACCGGCGAGAACGTGGCGGCCGTGGTGGAGATCTGCCGGCGGCTCGACGGCCTGCCGCTGGCCATCGAACTCGCGGCGGCGCGCCTGCGGACGCTGTCGCCGCGGCAGGTCGCGGCCGGTCTGGACGACCGGTTCCGGCTGCTGACCGGCGGCAGCCGCACCGCGCTGCCCCGGCACCGCACCCTGCGGGCGGTGGTGGACTGGAGCTGGGGGCTGCTCACCGACGACGAGCGGCAGCTCGCCGAACGGCTCGCGGTCTTCCCGGCGTCGGTCACCGCCGACTCGGCGGCCGGCGTCGCCGGCCCGGCCGCCGCCGCGCTGCTCGACGCGCTCGTGGACAAGTCGCTGCTCCAGGTGGTCGGCGACGGGCGGTTCCGGATGCTGGAGACCATCCGGGAGTACGGGCTGGAACGGCTCGCCGCCGCCGGGGCGTCGGCCGGGGCGCGCGCCGCGCACGCGGCGTACTTCCGGGAGCTGGTCCGGACCGCGGAGCCGCACCTGCGCACGGCCGGTCAGCTGCCGTGGCTGCGGCTGCTGGAGGCGGAACGGGAGAACATCGTCGGCGCGCTGCACTACGCCTGCGACGCCGGTGACGCCGACACCGCGCTGCGCATCGGCGCGGGGCTGGCGTTGCCGCTGGTGATCTGGGGCGACGGCGGCATCGGCGGTGACGTGCTGGCCCGCGCGCTGGCGCTGCCCGGCCCGGCCCCGGCGGAGGAGCGGGCGGTGGTGCTCGCCATCCGCATCGGTTCGGAGCTGGCAGGCGGCGAGCGGGGGCCGACGCCGGAGCAGATCGCCGAGCTGACCACGACCCTGCGGGCGGTGGAGGGGACCAAGCATCCGATCGTGGGGCTGCTCGCGCCGATGCTGTCGATCTTCGACGACGACACGGCGGCCGGGATCGCGGCGATCGACCGTGCGCGCGGGCATCCCGACCCGTGGACCGACGGCACGCTGCTGGGGGTACGCGGCAAGTTCAAGGAGAACGACGGCGACGCCGAGGGCATGCTGCGTGACCTGACCGACGCCGCCGCGGAGCTGCGCGCGGTCGGCGAGCGGATGAGCCTGTCGCACGTGCTCAGCGAGTACGCCGACGCGCTCACCAAACGCGGCGACTTCGACGCGGCGACCGCGGCGCTGGAGGAGTCGGTGCGGCTGGCCCGGGAACTCAACCCGGCCTCCGAGCCCGGCTTCCAGCTGATCTGGCTCGCCGCCATCCGGGCCCGCTCCGGCGACGTGGCCGGCGCCAAGGCCGAACTGCGCCGGTTCGTGACCGACCGGGACGGCCGGGACGGCGCGTTCGGGCTGATGATGCTCGGCAGCATCGCCCGCTCCGAGGGGTCGCTGGACGAGGCGCAGGAGTGCCTCGCCGAGGCGACGCGCCGCCAGGACGAGACGCCGTTGGCCGCCCCGCAGTTCCGTGCCCTGCTGCTGACCGAGACGGGCCATCTGGCGCTGGCCCGCGGTGACCTTCCGGGTGCGCGTCGCTGTCTCGACGATGCGACCACGCGCAGCCTCGCCGCCCGGGACATGCCGGTGGTCGCGATCGTCACGGTCGGCTGGGTCGCGTTGGCGGTGGCCGAGGGCCGGTACGAGCGGGCCGCCGAACTGCTCGGCGTCTCCGACTCGCTGCGCGGGCGGCCGGACCGCTCCAATCCCGACGCGCAGCGGCTCGCCGAGCGGCTGCGCGCCGAGCTGGGCGAGGACGGATACGCCGCCGCGTACGCCCGGGGTCACGGCCGCAGCCGGGCCGACGCCCTCGCGTTCGTGGGCGGCGACCCGGCTGGATGAGGCGCCCTCAGGCGCGGCGGCGGTAGGCGCGGACGGCGAGCGGCGCGAACACCGCGATGATCGCCACGGTCCAGAGCAGCGACCGGGTCACCGGCCCGGCCACCGGGCCGCCGATCATCAGACCCCGGGCCGCCTCCATCACGTCGGCCACCGGGTTGACCCCGACCCACCACTGCAACCAGCCGGGCAGCGTGTCCGTCGGCACCATCATGTTGGTGCCGAAGGTCAGCGGGAACAGCAGCAGGAACGCCGTGCCCTGCACCGCGCCCGGGCTGCGCATCAGCACCCCGAGCAGCACGCCGATCCAGCTGACCGCGAACGCGAACGCGATGGTCAGCAGGCAGGCGGCGAGCGCGGACAGCGGATCGGTGCCGATCCGGAAGCCGAGCGCGTAGCCGAACCCCAGCAGCACCGCGATGGAGACCACGAACCGGACCAGGTCGCCGACCACCGAGCCGACGAGCGGCGCGGACCGGGCGATCGGCAGGCTGCGGAACCTGTCGAAGACGCCCTTCTCGACGTCGGTGTTGAGGCTGACGCCGGTGGCGATGGACGCGAACAGCACGGTCTGCACCATGATCGCGGGCAGCAGGAACTGCAGGTACTCGTGCTGCGAGCCGGCGACCGCGCCGCCGAGCAGGTAGACGAAGATCAGCACGAAGACGACCGGCTGGAGCGTGACGTCGAGCAGTTGTTCCGGGGTCCGGATCGTCTTGACCAGGCTGCGGCCGGCCAGCGCGAGACTGTGCCGGACCAGCCCGAACGGACGGGCGGAGGCGCGGGGCGTGCCGGTCCGGGGCGGCGGCGTCGCCGTACGGGTCGTCGTGGTCATGCCGCCACCTCCGCCTGCTCCTCGGCGCCGTGGCCGGTCAACGTGAAGAACACCTCGTCGAGGCTGGGCAGCCGCAACGCCAGCTCGACCACTCCGATGCCGGCGTCGTCGAGCCGGCGGACCACAGCGGTGAACGGGGTGTCGTCGTCCACCGGCACGGTCAGCACGCCCGGCCGGGGCAGCTCGGGATCGGTCCCGGTGGCGGCGCGCAGGATCTCGGCGACCGCGCCGATCCGGCCCGGATCGGTCGGCCGGACCACGATCGTCTGGCTGCCGGCGATCCGCTTCAGCTCGCCCGGCGTACCGTGCGCGATCACCCGGCCGTGGTCGATCACCGAGATCTCGTCGGCGAGCGCGTCGGCCTCGTCCAGGTACTGCGTGGTCAGCAGCACCGTCGACCCGTCGTCGACGAGCGAGCGGACCACGCCCCACATCTCCTCCCGCTTCGCCGGGTCCAGCCCGGTCGTCGGCTCGTCCAGGTAGATCACCTCCGGCCGGCCGACCAGGCTCGCGGCCAGGTCCAGGCGGCGGCGCATACCCCCGGAGTACGTCTTGGCCGGGCGTCCGGCCGCGTCGGTCAGGCCGAACCAGGCGAGCAGCTCCGCCGCCCGCGCCCGCGCCTCGTGGCGGCTCAGGTCGAGCAGCCGGCCGATCAGCACCAGGTTCTGGGTGCCGGTCAGGTCCTCGTCCACCGAGGCGTACTGGCCGGTCAGCCCGATCAGCCGCCGTACCCGGGCGGCGTCGGTGACCACGTCGTAGCCGCCGACAGTCGCGCGCCCCCCGTCCGGGCGCAACAGCGTGGCGAGGATCCGTACCGCAGTGGTCTTGCCGGCGCCGTTGGGTCCCAGCACCCCCAGCACGGTCCCCCGGCGTGCGGCGAGGTCGATCCCGGCCAGCGCGGTGGTCGTACCGAACCGCTTGACCAGGCCCTCCGCTTCGAATGCGTAACTCATGACGCCGACGATGGCCAGGGCCGCTGGCACCGGGCGCACACGCCGCGCACACCGTCGTGTGCGCGGCGGCGAAATCGAGTACGCGTGCTCATTCGCCAGCCCCGCCGGCCGGGCAGGATCGAAGGCGTGACGACGAGACGTACGCTGCTCGGCGGTCTGTTCCTGGCGCTGGCCACGGCCGGCGCCTGGGTGGCCTGGCTGAGCTGGGAGTCCGGCTGGACCGTGGACCCGCAGACCGGCGACATGAGCGGGCCGTACGCGGTCTGGCAGGTCGCCGCCGCGGTGCTGACCCTGGGCGCGCTGGCCGCCGTCGCCGGCTGGTGGCTGAACATCTGGCTGGTGGCGACCGTGATGACAGTGGCGTTCACCGTTCCGTGGGCGGTGCACGCCGCCTCGACCGACGACACCGGCCTGTGGGCGGTCGGGGCGGCGCTGGTGGCGATCGGCACCACCATCGGAACGACGCTTGTCGGCGGCGCCGCCGGGTGGCTGCGCCGCCGGACCGGGTGACCGCAGTCGTCAGTCGCGGTTCAGGCGTTCGGCGTACGCGTCGCGCAGGTCCGCCCAGCCGAAGTCCTTCGCCTCCGCGCCCCGGATCGGGCCGACCGGGTCGCCGTCGAGCAGATGCGCGGCGACGTCGAGGCAGATGTGCCAGCCGGCGGCAGTCATCGGGGCGAGGTCGGGACCGCCGACCCGGTGCCGCAGCGTGAGCGTGGTGCCGTCGCCGTTGGCGGTCAGCTCCCAGCGCAGCAGGTCGTCGCCCCAGGTGTACTCCAGCAGGTGCGGCCGGTCGGCGCGCAGCACCCGGGCCGGCGCCGGGTAGCTCTGGTCGCCGTCGACGGCGCTGAGTACGGCGTCGCCGGGGCGGCCCAGGTCACGGTCGGCCAGGAACGGCGCCCACTCGGCGAGCCGATCCGGGTCGGTGAGCGCGGCCCACACGGTTTCCGGCGGGTGCCGCAGGTCGCGGACGAAGACCAGTTCGTTTTCGGGTGTCAGCCTCACCCGGGCGAGTGGGCCGGGGCGGAACGAGTCGCGGTCCATCTGTCACTCCTGACTGTCGAGATGGCGTTCCAGGGCGTCGAGATGCGTGGTCCACATCGACCGGTAGGGCTCGAGCCAGTCGTCGACTGCTCGTAGCGGCGCGGTGTCGACCCGGTAGATCCGCCGCTGCGCGGCAGTACGGCAGGTGACCAGTCCGGCGTCGCGGAGCACGCGCAGGTGCTTGGAGACGGCCGGCTGGCTCATGCCCAGCGCGTCCACCAGCTCGCCGACGCTGCTCTCGGTCCGGCGCAGCCGGTCCAGGATGCGGCGCCGGGAGGGCTCGGCCAGCACGGCGAAGGCGTCGACTGTCACGCCTTCAATATGCCTCATCGGTTATATGCCTGGCAAGGAATGACAGGTCGCGCTGCCCCGCCCCGGCCGGCTCCATATGCTCGGGGCATGGAACTGCGGATCTTCACCGAACCCCAGCAGGGCGCCACGTACGACCAGCTCCTCGCCGTGGCCCGGCGTGCGGAGGAGACCGGCTTCGCCGCGTTCTTCCGCTCCGACCACTACCTGAAGATGGGCTCGGTGAGCGGTGACCCCGGCCCGACCGACGCCTGGACCACGCTCGCCGGGCTGGCCCGCGACACCACCCGGATCCGGCTCGGCACGCTGATGACCGCCGCCACGTTCCGGCTCCCCGGCCCGCTGGCGATCACGGTGGCGCAGGTCGACCAGATGAGCGGCGGCCGGGTCGAGCTGGGCATCGGCACCGGCTGGTACGCCGAGGAACACACCGCGTACGGCATCCCGTTCCCGCCGCTGGGGGAGCGGTTCGACCGGCTGGAGGAGCAGCTCGCGGTGATCACCGGGCTCTGGTCCACCCCGGCGGGCTCCACGTTCGACTCCCCCGGCACGTACTACCCGGTCAGCGACTCGCCGGCGCTGCCCAAGCCGGTGCAGCGCCCCCGCCCGCCGATCCTGCTCGGCGGCATGGGACCGAAGCGCACGCCCCGCCTGGCCGCTCGGTACGCCGACGAGTTCAACCTGCCGTTCGTCTCGGTCGAGGACACCGTCACGCAGTTCCAGCGGGTACGCGACGCCTGCGCCGAGATCGACCGCGATCCGTCCACGATGGCCTGGTCCAACGCGCTCGTGCTGTGCTGCGGCCGCAACGAGGCCGAGGTGAAGCGGCGCGCCGAGGCGATCGGGCGCGACCCGGACGAGTTGCGCGCCAACGGCGCCGCCGGCACGCCCGCCGAGGTGGTCGAGACGCTCGGCCGGTACGCCGAGGCGGGCAGCTCCCGGGCCTACCTCCAGGTGCTGGACCTGACCGACCTGGACCACCTGGAGCTGGTAGCCGCCGAGGTGATGCCCCACATCTGACCCGGCCCTGTCCGCCGCCCGTCCCGCCTCCCGCCTCCCGCCTCCCGTCGAGATCTTGGTACGGAACGGCCCCTATAGGGGCCCTTCCGTACCAAGATCTCCAGCGGTCCCACCTTGCGGAACAACAATCTCGCGTTACGGGAGGCACTCCCGCGCCGCCCCCCACAAACCCCGCGATCTTGCGGTTGCGGCCCTTCCGGTGCCGGATTTACGGCTCTTGTCGGGGCGGCAACCGCATGATCAACGGCGGTGTGGACGCCAGAACTCCAAGATCGTCGCCGAGTCGCGTGGGCGGCGGGCGGGTCAGCTTGTTGTGGCGCGGCGGACCGTGTCGAGGCGGCCGTCGCGGTCGCTGTCCAGGTACGTCACGTCGGGTACGCCGTCGCCGTCCAGGTCGATCTGCACCACGTCGGCCACACCGTCGCCGTCCAGATCCGTGACCACCTCGACGGAACCGTCCAGGTGCCGGGTCACGATCGACCGGCCCGCCCCCTGGCGCGGCGGCGGCCCCGGGTGGGGCACCGGCGCGGGCTCGGGCTCCGGCGTGGGCCCCGGAACCGGGGCGGTCGCGGCGGGCGTCACCCCCACACCGGCGGGTCCCACACCGGCGGGCGGCATCTCCGCAGCGTCGGGGTCCACGCCGGTCGGGTCGATCTCCTCCTCCGACGGGTACACGTCGCCGCGGAGGCTCGGGTCGCGGTAGCTGCTCATCCCGCCAGGATTCCCGCCGAGTGGCCGGGGCAACCCTGTCGGCGCATGATGGCGGATGATGGCGCGCATGACGGACACGAACTGGGCCGGAAACGTCAGCTGGTCGGCGCGTACCCGATCGCGGCCGACCTCGACCGACGAACTGCGGCGGCTGGTCGCGGAGGCCGACCTGGTCCGGGCCGTCGGCACCGGCCACTCGTTCAACCGGCTCGGCGACACCACCGGCACCCAGATCGCGCTGGACGGCCTGCCGCCCGCCGTCGCGCTCGACCCCGACCGCGGCGCCGTCACCGTCGCGGCGGGCGTCCGCTACGGCGACCTGGCCACCGCGCTCCAGGCCCAGGGGTACGCGTTGGCGAACCTCGCGTCGCTGCCGCACATCTCGGTGGCCGGCTCGGTCGCCACCGCCACCCACGGCTCCGGCGCGCGGAACCGCAACCTGGCCGCCGCCGTCGCCGCGCTGGAACTCGTCACCGCCGACGGCGACCTGATCACCGTCGACCGGGCCGATCCGCGCTTCGCCGGGATGGTGGTCAACCTGGGCGCGCTGGGCGTGGTCACCCGGCTCACGCTCGACGTGGTGCCCACGTACGAGATCCGGCAGCACGTCCGTCTGGGCCTGCCCCGCGCCGCGCTGGACGAGGCGCTCGACGCCGCGTACAGCGTCAGCGTCTTCACCTCGTGGCGCTCGGAGCGCTTCGACCAGGTGTGGGTGAAGCAGTACGCCGACGAGGCCCCGCCGCCCGCCGACTGGCTGGACACGGTGGCCGCCGACTCGCCCCGGCACCCGGTGCCCGGCATGTCGCCGGAGCACTGCACCGCTCAGCTCGGCGAGCCGGGGCCGTGGCACGAGCGGCTGCCGCACTTCCGGCTCGGCTTCACCCCCAGTAGCGGCGACGAGCTGCAGTCGGAGTGGCACGTGGCCCGGGCCGACGCGACGGCGGCGCTCGCCGCGCTCGACCCGGTCGCCGACCGCATCGCCGCCGTGCTCCAGATCTGCGAGCTGCGTACGGTCGCCGCCGACGAGCTGTGGCTGAGCCCGAACTTCCGGCGCGACTCGCTGGCGCTGCACTTCACCTGGATCGGCGATCCGGTCGCTGTCGCGCCGGTGCTGGCCGAGGTGGAGGAACGGCTCGCCCCGTTCGCGCCGCGCCCGCACTGGGGCAAGCTGTTCGAGCGCGACCCCGCCGCCGCGTACCCCCGGCACGCCGACTTCGCCGCGCTGCTGCGCGAGTTCGACCCGAAGGGGAAGTTCCGCACCGCCGAGATGGACCGCTACTTCCCCCGGGACTGACTCAACGCCCGGCCGGCATCTGCTGGCGCAGGCTGCCGCGCTGCACCGCGCGGCTGATGTCGCTGGGCGAGACGATGCCGACAAGCTGGTTGTCGACCACCACGAGAGCGCGGCCGTCGGTGCACTCGTTGAGCCGGGGCAGCAGGTCGGTGAGCTGCTCGTCCGGGCGGGCGAGCACCAGCTCGTCGGCCCGGCAGGACACCTCGGCCAGCGTGGTCGACGCACGGCGGTCGGCCGCGATGCCGCGTACCCGATCGAGCGTGACCAGACCGACCGGCCTGCCGTCGACGGTCAGTGGGAGCGCGGAGTGCCGGTACGCGAAAAGGTAGTGGTCGACGAAGTCGGCCACTGTGAGGTCGCCGGACGCGGTCTGCGGCTGCGGCGTCATCACGTCGCCGACCCGGATGCCGCGCAGCGCGTCGCCCATCCGGGCGGCGCGTTCCTCCTGGCCGGCGGCGCCGAGCAGGAACCAGCCGATCAGCGCCAGCCACAACCCGCCGAACCCGGCGCCGGTGAAGAACCGCCACAGCCCCAGCCCGATCAGCACGACGCCGAGCACCCAGCCCGCGCGGGCCGCCACCACCGACGCCTTGGTTCGGTCGCCGGTGAACTTCCACACCGCCGCGCGCAGCAGCCGCCCGCCGTCCAGCGGGGCGGCCGGCAGCACGTTGAAGATCGCCAGCAGTACGTTGATGCCCGCCAGCCAGGCCAGCGCGCCGAGCAGCAGCCCGTGCCCGCCCGCGGCGGCCACCGCCACCGCGATCGCCGCGAAGAACACGCCGATGATCAGGCTGACCAGCGGCCCGACCCCGGCGATCCGCAGCTCGGCGCCCGGGTCCTTCGCCTCGCCCTTCAGCTCGGCGACACCGCCGAACAGCCAGAGCGTGATGCCCTCGACCTCGATGCCGTTGCGCTTGGCGACCACCGCGTGCGCCACCTCGTGGGCGAGCAGGCCGAGGAAGAAGACCACGGCGGCGGCCAGGCCGGCCGCGACGTAGGCGACGGGGGAGTGACCGGGGTACGAGGCGGGGAACAGGCTCGCCGACAGCGCCCACGCGATCAGCACGAAGATGACCAGGACACTCCAGTTGACGCCGACCGGTACGCCGGCGATCCGACCCAGACGGAAACTCGCCCTCATGTTTCCGTCATACCCGGCGCACCCACCCGCACACCAGAACCTGCCGCACGGCGTGCCGGTTCTGCGGTGGGTGCAGAGCCAGGAGGATCGGGGTGCCAGGTGGCGGCGCGTTCGATTGATCAACTTTGATGGGAGAACTAGCCTTGCGTAGATGAGGAGTGTTCGCGGCGTAGCCGTCTGGGCGTTGTTGGTCTTCTTGGGAGGGCTTGCGCTGCTGCTCTCCCCGCCCCTGATCGACTACGCCTTCGATCCGAGTACCGACTGGGAGCGCTTGGCGAATATCGGCCAAGCCTACGGCTCGGTCTCCATGCTTCTGTCCGCGCTGGCTCTCGTGGGTGTGGTCGCCACCACCATCAGTCAAAACAGGCAGGACCGCATCGCATTGGAATACGCGCAACGTGACCAGCACGCCTTGTTGCTCAAGATGGCCATAGATGATGCCGTGCTGATGGAGTGCTGGGGGTCGCTGACCCAGGACCCTGCCCCTGAACGGCGGAGGCAGCGGGCCTACATCAATCTGATCCTCAACTTCTGGGCCACGACCTGGCAACTGGGCGGGATGCCTGAGAGCCAGTTGCGAGGACTGCTGGCGGCTGACATCTTCGCCACCGAGATCGGCTTGAGGTTCTGGGAGCAGGCGCGGCTTACGCGGAAGGTCGTGCACGCGGGGGCGCAGCCAGCAGCGTTCGACCGGATTGTAGAGGACGAGTACCTGCGCGCCCTGGCGAAGCTACGAAGCACGGAGGCTTCGGGCGTTGGACCGTAGGGTCAGGGTGCGCAGGCGATGCCTGCCGCGTTCAGTTCCGGAACGTCTCGTGCTTGACGCCCGCGACGAAGGTCGACCAGGCTGCCGGGTCGAAGGCGAGGATAGGACCTCGCGGGTCCTTGCTGTCGCGTAGCCCGACCACGCCGGGCAGGTTGTCGGCGACCTCGACGCAGTTTCCGGAGCCGTTGCTGCGGGTGCTCTTGCGCCAGGTCACCGCCGCCTGGTTGGCCTCTTCCACCCGCGCCGTCCTCTCATAGCTCGTCGATCGCCCCCAGGATCAGGTCGTGCGACTCGCGGGCGCCGGCCGCCGTGGCGACCAGGTGCTCGAAGACGCGGCTGTACTCCCTGACCTGTTGGCCTTCGAGGTAGAGGCTACCCGCGCGGGTCTCGACGTAGACGACCCCCGGATCGGCCGGCTCGGGGAAGGTCAGCACGCTGAAGGCACTGCCCATCGACCCGTACTCGCCCGCGCCGAAGGTCAGGATCTGAATGGTGCGGCCAGGTCGGTCGGCCTCCTCGGCCAGTCGCCGCAACTGCGCCGCGAACAGCTCCGCGCCGCCGACCGGCCGCCGTAGTGCGGCTTCGTCCAGCACCACCCAGAGCTTCGGCGGAGTCTCGGTGTCCTGTCGCCGCATGCGCAACTCCACCCGCCGGTCCACCTCGTCGGTCGGGGCGTCCGGGTGCTCGGCGCGGATGATCGCGCGGGCGTAGTCGGCGGTCTGGAGTAGACCCGGAATCAGTTGTGGCTCGAACGCGCGGATCTCGGACGCCTCGGCCTCCAGCCCGACGTAGACCTCGAACCAGTCCGGCAGCACGTCGTCGTACGCCTGCCACCAGCCGCGCTTGCGGGCATCGCGGGCGACCTGGACGAGCGCGTCCACCTCGTCGCCTTCCACCCCGTACAGCTCAAGAAGTCCACGGGCGACCGGCGGCATGACGGACACCTGGGCGTTCTCGATGCGGCTGATCGCCGACTTCGAGATCCCCACCTCCTTGGCGGCCTGGTCGGCGGTCATGCCGGTCTGCTCACGGAGGCGACGGAGGGCAGCGGCCAGGCGTCGACGTCGGACGGTCGGGCTTCCAGTCATGCCGGTCAGTGTGGCGGAAGCGGACGAGCTTCGCAATGACATCATCCCGAATCGGGAGTTGCGCAAAGGGTGCGGTCCACTGCACGATGAGTGAGTGGCCGGATCGGCTGGGTCATCGGGTGTCGACCTGGGCCACGCGTTGTGCCCTGCTGACGTACTGCTGGTCGAAGGCTGCGGTGGCAGGTGCCGGGGTGGGTCCGCCGGTGCGCGGCGGGCCGGTGGGCCCGCCCTTCCACGGTTCGATCTCGACGGTGAGAGGCAGGTCCTGTCATGCGCGTCTTCCTCCGGCGTGTCCGGCGTCGTCGGCGGTCGGTCCTCGGATCGACCTGCTACCGCTCGTCCACCTACCAGCCCCTGCGTCCGTGGCAGGTCCGTGAGCGGAGCTTCCGGACGACCCAGCTGGGCCGGCGCGGGCTCGACCCGCAGGAGGTGCGGGAGTTCCTCGACCGCGTCGCCGGTGACCTGGCCGTCGTCTACGACGCGCTGGCGCAGAGCCGCCGGGAGACCGACCGGATCAAGAACGCGCTGCGTCGCTGGCAGTCGGAGCAGGCCCGGGCCCGCAACGAACGGGGGTGCGACAGGTGACCGAGCGATGGGTGATCCACCTGCCGGTCGTCGTCAACGACCTGCTCTCCGCTCAGCGGCTGGCCCGGGTGGTGGCGCACTGGTCGCACGTCCTGCCGCAGACCGAGCCCGGCGGCACCACGGTCTCGGCGGAGGACGACCAGAACGTCCGCCACTGGGTGTTCTGCGACCTGTTGCTGTCCGGCGGGCAGCGGTGTCTGCTCCGGCCCGGACACGACGGTGAGTGCTCCCGGCGGTTCCGGCCGCGATGAGCACCCGCTCGACCGGCACCGCGTGCCGCACCGAAAGCGGAGTATGCATGAGCTATGGTGAGAGTATGACGCGGCGCATCACGATCAGCCTGCCCGACGACGTGGCCGAGTACGTCGAGCGGTCGCAGGGCACGACGTCCGGCTTCATCGCCGACGTGCTCCGGCGGAAGATGCGAGCGGACGGTCTGCGTGCCCGATGGGCTGAGCACGGCTATGTGGTGACCGACGAGGACGTCGAGCGGGCTCGCCGGAGGCTGGCACAACAGCCGCCGATCACCGACGAGCAACACGATCGGAACATGGAGTGGCTACGCCAGTTCGGGGACGGTGACGGGGTGGCTGCCGCGTGAACGGGCTCGTCCTGGACACGTCCGCACTGCTCGCGTACGCCGCTGGGGACAGCGTCGAGCCGGGTGCGCTGCTGACCCTCGCGCAGGAGGATCCCGAGCAGGAGGTGTGGATCCCGGCGCTCTGCCTGGGGCAGGCGCAGCTTCAGGTAGCGGGTACTCCGGCCGCCGATCTGCTCGACCTGCTCCTCGACACGGACCGGGACATCCGGATCGCGGTATACGACGGTCCGACCAGCCGGCGGGTGGCCCGGATCGCGGCGAGCCGCAAGGTGCCGCTCGACGTGGCCCACGCGATCGCCAC
This sequence comes from Micromonospora sp. C41, assembly GCF_018070485.1. Classification (NCBI taxonomy): domain Bacteria; kingdom Bacillati; phylum Actinomycetota; class Actinomycetes; order Micromonosporales; family Micromonosporaceae; genus Micromonospora; species Micromonospora sp. C41. The sequence continues at coordinate 27,241 of NZ_JAGPXP010000039.1, forward strand.
CGCCGTGCTCTACCGGTGCTACCTGGTCACACGGGACGTCGGGACGGTAGCGGCGGCGGCCCCGCCCGACCTCGAGGTCCTCGACATCTCCGACTCCTGGGAATGAGGACCGTAGTCGGTCAGTCGGCCTTTCCGGCCGGGACGACCCACGTCGTCGGCTGGCCGGTGATCGCGGTGATCAGGTCGAAGTCGCCGTCGTAGTGCAGAACGGTCACGCCATGCCGTTCGGCGGTGGCGGCGATCAGCAGATCGGCCATCGAAAGCGCGCGGTGGTTGCCCTTGTGCAGCGCCTGCACCTGGACGTCGATCGCACGATCCCAGATGTCGTCCGGCATGGCGAGCCAGTCGAAGCCGCGAAGCAGCCATCGAGCGCGCTGCGCGTCCTTGGCCGAGCGGGCGCTGTGCACCACCTCGATCTCGACCGCCCCGCAGACCGCCAGCAGACCGCGCTCGGACAACTCGTCCAGGACGGGTGCCACGGCGGGCTTCGGCCACCTGGCGAGCGCCGACTTGTCGAGAAGGTAGCGCTCCCGCGTCATGCCGCTTCGGGCTTCGACGCCTGCTGCGGGTCGGTGAGGTCCGGCAGGCCGCCGCTCTTGAGCCAGTCGGCGAACTCCCGGCGCTTCTCCCGGTTGACCACTTCCTGCAGCGCGGCGTTGACGGTGGCCTTCTTGGTGCCGGTACCGAGGATCTCGGCGGCCTCGGCCAGGAGGTCGTCGTCGACGTCAAGGATGGTCCGGGACACGTGCGCCTCCTCGTCCGAGCACTCGAACGAGGTGATGATATCAATTTTCGCTGATCTTGATATCTCCGTGGGTCAACGCCGTCGCGGGGCCTCGGCGACCACTGTCGGGGAATACTCGTTCGCCGCCTCGACCGCCCACTCCAGCGCGTAGTCCGCCTCCTCCTCCCAGCCCGGTTCGCCGCCGACGAAGTGCGACCGGCCGGGGAACTCCCGGTAGCCGGTGAGCGCCGTCGAACTCCGGTAGAGGTTGGCGATCGAGCTGGCCAAGGTTGCGGGCACCACGTGGTCCTCGCCGCCCGCGGTGATCAGCAGCGGGGCGCGGTCGCTGCGCTTCTTGTCGATCTCGGTGGCGGAGTTCGGGTCCAGGTTGGCGAACGCGGCCTCGAACAGCACGTGCCCAGCGCCCGGTACGGCGTACCGCTCCCAGGCGGCGTCGGACTCCTGCTGGCTGATGGTGTTGCCGAAGGCGTACCGGAAGTCCTCCGGCGTGAACGGCACGGCGCGGTGCCGGTTGGCCGGGTTGTGCAGGATCGAATATCCGGACCGCAGCGTGCTGGGCGGCAGCTTGAGCACACCCCGTACCGGCGCGGGGTGCACGGCGACCACCGCGGCGCCGAGGCGGCGGTCCGCCAGCAACTGGGCGATCAGGCCGCCGAACGAGTGGCCCATGATGATCGGCGGGCGCGGCAGGCCCTTGACGATCGCCGCGTAGTGGTCGGTGATGTCGGCGATGCGCTGCGCGGCGATCGGGGCCGGGTCGGCCCGCAGCTCCTCCACCTCGCGGTCCATCCCGGGCCAGGCGGGCGTGAGCACCTGGAAGCCGCGCGCGGCGTACCGCTGCGCCCAGTGCTCCCAGCTCCGCGAGGTCATCCAGAGCCCGTGGATGAGCACGATCGTGTCGACCCGTCCCGTCGGTGCGCTCATGTCCGCCTCCCCGTTTCGCCGCTGGACGGCCCGCGCGTACCCGGACTGGGCGCCGGCAATCCTGCCTGACCGGCCGGACAGGAATTGACGGCTGACCCGGATGATCAGCGTCCTGAGTCGACTGTCAGGATGACGACATGACGGTCAGACTTGCCGACAGGGTCGCCCTGGTGACGGGCGGGAGCCGGGGTATCGGCGCCGCCGTCGCGCGCCGGCTGGCCGAGGACGGCATCCACGTCGCGTTCACCTACCGCACCGCGCAGGACAGCGCGAAGTCCGTGGTGGCCGAGATCGAGGCGTACGGGCGGACCGGCCTGGCGATCAACGCGGACAGCGCCGACGCGACGGCCGTGATCGGCGCCGTGGACCGGACCGTCGCCGAGTTGGGGCGGCTGGACATCCTGGTCAACAACGCCGGCGTGTTCGCGGGTGGGCCGATCGAGTCGGTCAGCCTCGACGCCCTGGACCGGGCGATCGCGGTGAACGTGCGCGGGGTCTACCTCGCCACCCAGGCGGCGGTACGCCACATGGGCGCGGGTGGGCGGATCGTCAACATTGGCAGCAGCTTCGCCAGCCGCGTCCCGGCACCGGGGGTGAGCGCGTACGCGATGACCAAGAGCGCCGTGAACGGGCTGACCCGGGCGCTCGCCCGCGAACTCGGTCCGCGTGGGATCACCGTCAACCTGATCCTGCCCGGCTCGACCGACACCGACATGAACCCGGCGGACAGCGCCGGCGCGGACGGGCAGCGGTCGCACATCGCCCTCGGCCGGTACGCGACCCCGGACGACGTGGCGGCGACTGTCAGTCACCTGGTAGGCCCCGGCGGACGGCACATCACCGGCGCGTCGATCGCGATCGACGGCGGCGCGACGGCCTGATCGGCCCCAGAGCGTCCCGCGTCGGCGGTGTGACCGCCTGACAAATGTCACGGCCGGAAGGTGACTGCCGCTCCGGGGAACCGGACACCGCACGCCGGAGCATCGGGACATGACCGATTCCGCACCGGCCGTGGACCTGGCCGGACTCACCAAGACCTTCGGCCCGGTGACCGCCGTCGACGGGCTCGACCTGCGGATCGCCCCCGGTGAGGTGGTGGCGTTCCTCGGCCCCAACGGCGCCGGCAAGACCACCACAGTCGACATGCTGCTCGAGCTGGCCCGCCCGGACGCCGGCACGGTCCGCCTCTTCGGCGGCGAGCCGGCCGACGCCGTCCGGCACGGCCGGGTCGCCGCCGTGATGCAGACCGGTGGCCTGCTCAAGGACCTCACCGTCGCCGAGACGGTACGGATGACCGCGCACTTCTACGGCCACACCCGGCCGGTGGCGGAGGTGCTGGAGCGCGCCGGCATCGCCGGGATCGCCGACCGGGCGGTGGGCAAGTGCTCGGGCGGTCAGCAGCAGCGCCTGCGGTTCGCGCTCGCGCTGCTGCCCGACCCGGACCTGATGGTGCTGGACGAGCCGACCACCGGCATGGACGTCGAGGGCCGGCGCGACTTCTGGCAGGCGATCCGGGCCGACGCCCGCTCCGGCCGGACCGTCCTGTTCGCCACCCACTACCTGGACGAGGCCGACGCGTACGCGGACCGGATCGTGCTGATCCGCCAGGGCCGCGTGGTCGCCGACGGCACCACCGCCGAGATCAAGAACCTTGCCGCCGGGCGGGTGGTGCGGGCGACGCTGCCCGGCGCCGACCAGGCCGCGCTCGCCGCGCTGCCGGGCGTCCGCTCGGTCGAGGTACGCGGCGACGCGGTCCTCGTGCACACCGGGGACTCCGATGTGGTCGCCCGGCACCTGCTGACCCGCACGGACGCCCGGGACCTGGAGATCACCTCACGCAACCTCGAGGACGCCTTCCTCACCCTGACCGCCTGAACCGGGGAGCCTCGCCATGACCGCCACGACCTCGTCCACCACCGCCCGCGCCGTCGACCGCCGGCCGCCAATGCTCGGCGGGTTCTGCGCGCCGGTGCTCGCCATCGAGATACGCCGGGTGCTGCGCAACCGCCGTACGCTGCTGTTCATCCTGGTCATGCCGGCGGTGTTCTTCCTGCTGTTCGGGCTGCCCACGCGCGGGGAGAAGCTGGACAACGGGCTGCCGGTCACCGGCTGGATCATGATCAGCCTGGCCGTGTACGCGGCCATGGTCGCCACCACCAGCGCCGGCGCGGCCGTCGCCACCGAACGCGCGCTGGGCTGGAGCCGGCAACTGCGGCTCACTCCGCTGCGCCCCGCCGCGTACGTGGCGACGAAGGTGGCCACCGCGATGGTGCTCGGCCTGCTCGGCGTACTCGTGGAGTTCGCCGTCGGCGCGGCCTCCGGAGTCCGGCTGCCGGCCCACGTCTGGGTCGAGTCCGGCCTGACCGCCTGGGTCGGCGCGCTCGTGTTCGCCGCGCTCGGGCTGTTCGTCGGCTACCTCGCCCCGGCCGAGAACGTCATGCAGTTCATGGGTCCGGCGCTGGCGATCCTGGCCATGCTGGGCGGCCTGTTCGTCCCGCTGGAGCTGCTGCCCGACGTGATGCGGCAGATCGCCAAGTTCACCCCGGTGTACGGGGTCGGTCAGCTCGCCCGCGCGCCGCTGACCGGCACCGGGGTGGACTGGGCGGCGGTGGCGAACGTGACCGCCTGGACCGTGTTCTTCGGCCTCGGCGCGGCCCGGCTGTTCCGCCGGGACACCACCCGTGTCTGAGCGGGGTCTAGCGTGGTCGGCGTGACGTCGCCGCCCGGTCCGGCCCGGCCGGTGAACCGCCACTGGCGGTTCACCGGCTGGCTGCTGGCGGCGGTCTGGCTGTTCTTCCTCAACATCCCGCTCGGCACCGCACTGCACCAGCCGCAACTGTGGCGGCGGCTGGTCGGGATCGGCGCGCTCGTCGCGTTCGCCGTGGCGTACGTGCTGATCTTCGAATGGGCCCGGGGCCGACGGCAGCGCCATCGACCGGTGCCGCCCGGCCGGGCCCGGCTGCTGATCGCCGTGCTGCTCGCGCTCGGGCTGGCCGGGATCCCCGGCACCGGCGGCGACTGGCTGACCACACTGGTCTTCGTCGGGGCAGCCGCGGTGTTCCTGCTGCCGTCGGCAGAGGCGCTGGTCGTGGTGGTGCTGGCCGCGGCGGCGCCGCCGGTGACCGCGCGTCTGGTGCCCGGCTGGGAGCACGAGAGCACGCTCGTCTTCGCGGTGCTGCTCGCCTCGTTCGCGATGTTCGGGGTGAGCCGGCTGGCCCAGCGCAACGGCGAACTCCAGGCCGCACAGCAGGAGATCCGCCGGCTGGCGGTGGCCGAGGAACGCGCCCGCGCCGCCCGGGACCTGCACGACATCCTCGGGCACTCGCTCACCGTGGTGGCGGTCAAGGCCGAGCTGGCCGGCCGGCTGCTGGAGCTGGACCCGGCCCGCGCCGCCACCGAGGTCGCCGACATCGAGCGGCTGGCCCGGGAGGCGCTGGCGGACGTGCGGAGCACCGTCGGGGCGTACCGCGGGGTGGATCTGGCCTCCGAGCTGGCCGGCGCGCGGTCGGCGCTGACCGCCGCGGGCGTCGTCGCGGAGCTGCCGGAGTCGGTGCCGCCGCTGCCGGCGGACCGCGACGAGCTGTTCGGCTGGGCGGTCCGCGAGGGGGTGACGAACGTGGTGCGGCACAGCGGCGCCCGCCACTGCCTCATCCGGGTGGAACCGTCGGCGGTGGAGGTACGCGACGACGGCCGGGGCCCGGCGGACCAGCATGGCCCGGCCGGGCACGGGCTGGCCGGGCTGCGGGAGCGGGCCCGGCGGCTGGACGCGACGGTGACGGTGGCGCGGCCGGACGACGGGCGTGGCTTCCTGCTCCGGGTGACGGTGCCCGCAGCGGATCCGGACGGAGGGACGCGCCCGTGACCGAGCCGATCAGGCTGCTGCTCGCCGACGACCAGGCGCTGGTCCGGGGCGCGCTCGCAGCGCTGCTGTCGCTGGAGCCGGACCTGACTGTGGTGGCCGAGGTGAGCCGCGGCGACGAGGTGGTGCCGGAGGCGCTGCGCGCCGGCCCGGACGTGGCGCTGCTCGACGTGGAGATGCCGGGCCTGGACGGGGTGGCCGCGACCGCCGCGCTGCGGGCCGCGCTGCCGTCCTGCCGGGTGCTCGTGGTGACCACGTTCGGGCGGCCCGGCTACCTGCGCCGGGCGATGGAGGCGGGCGCGAACGGCTTCGTGGTCAAGGACACCCCGGCCCGGCAGCTCGCCGACGCGGTCCGCCGGGTGCACGCCGGGCTGCGGGTGGTCGACCCGGCGCTCGCCGCCGAGACGCTCGCCACCGGGCCGAGCCCGCTCACCGAGCGGGAGACCGAGGTGCTGCGTACGGCGCGCGGCGGCGGCACGGTGGCGGAGCTGGCGGCGACGTTGCACCTGTCCGAGGGGACCGTACGCAATCATCTTTCCGCAGCCATCGGCAAGACCGGCGCCCGCAACCGGGCCGACGCGGTGCGGGTGGCCGAGGCCAACGGCTGGCTGCTGGGCTGAGCCCGGTCAGGGCAGGCGGTCCACCACGACGAAGGCGGTGCCCGGCTCGACCTCGGTCAGCAGCAGGCGCTGGGCGCTGCGGGTCAGCCGGATGCAGCCGTTCGTGACGTTCTTGCCGAGCGTGTCGTCGTTGTACCAGCTGTGCAGTCCGATGTGGGCGCCGCGCAGCCCGGTCGGCACCGCACCCGGGTCGTCCGGGATCGCGCCGAGGGCGAATATGTCGACGCCGCCGTAGACGGCCTCCGGGGGCGGGGTGCGGCCCAGCACGAACGTGCGGCCCAGCGGGGTGAGCTGCCCGGACATGCCGAGGCTGACCGGCCAGGTGCGCATCGCGCGCCCGTCCCGGCTCCAGGTGAGGCGGTGGGTGCGCCGTTCCACCACGATCTGGTCGCGCAGCGCCACCGTGGTCCAGCCGCCCGAGGGCAGCCAGGCGATGGTGCGGTTGGCCGACGGGAGCAGCACGGCGGTCCAGCCGGAGCGGCGTTCGACGATCGGCACGGTGAGCCGTACGCCGTTGATGGTCGGCGCGAGGAAGGCCAGTGGCCGGCCGCCCGGCGCGTCGTACGCGGCCACGTTGCGGTTCGGGCGCAGCCCTTCGCCGAGCTGGCGGGTGTCGGCCGGATCCGGGTCGGGCGGGAAGCCGCGCGGCGCCGGGTCGTAGGTGATCACCGGCAGGTCGTCCGGCGGGCGCGCGGCGGGCGGCACCGACTCGTACGGCGACGGGCTCGGCGCGGCGGTCGTGCTCGTGGGCGCGGCGACGACCGGCGTTGACGGGCGCGCGGGCGTGACGGTGAGCGCGCGGCCGACCAGCAGCGCGGTGACGAGCAGCAGCGGTACGGCGAGCGCGGCGATCAGCCAGCCGGGAGGTCGGCGCGCGGCAAACCGGTCGAACAGCACGAAACTGACTGTAACCGACCGGAAGCCCCCGTACCCGGTACTACGGGTACGGGGGCTTCGCGGCCCGGGGTGGCTCAGCTGAGCTTCGCGCCGATGTGGATGGCGATCGCGTCGTGCGCGGGGACGTTCGCGGCGAACCAGCCGGACGAGTCCACCGTGATCACCGGACCGCTGCACGAGCCGTTGCTGAACGTGCCGTGGACGACGTCGCAGTAGCGGCCGGCCGGCAACCCGGTGTAGTACGAGCGGCCGTTCACCGCGCTGCCCTCGTCGTTGATCGTCAGGTAGCCCTTGCCGGTACGGCTGAACGCGATGTGCTGGTAGCCGTTGTCGTACCAGTTGGAGACCCCCGCGCCCTCGGTGGCGTTGCGGAAGCCGACCATGTTGGCGATGACCGGCCAGCGGTGCTCGCACTCCCAGCCCGAGTAGCAGGTGACGTTGGTGATCCGGTTGCTGCCGTCGGCGGGCGGGCCCTGGTCCCGGCCGCTGTAGGTGAAGCTCGACATCACCGCCGGGGTGCCGTACGGCCAGGCCAGCATGAACGCGTTGGCCAGCGCGTACGTGCCGCGGTCGCGGTAGGTGAGCACGCCGCCCTCGCGCTGGGTGTCGTGGTTGTCGGTGAAGACCACCGCCTTCGCGCTCGACAGGTAGCCCCAGGACTCACCGAAGTTCTTCAGGTACGCCAGCCGCTCGTTGTTGAACATCCGGGCCAGGTCCTTGCCGTACCGGAACTCGTGCACGTCACCGTTGCCGGTGTACTCGGTCGGCTGGATCGGCTCGCCCGCGCCGTAGATGACCTCCTGCACCAGGTACGCGCTGCGGTTCAGCTTGGCCTTGATCGCGGCGATGTCGGCGGCCGGCATGTGCTTGCTGCCGTCCAGGCGGAAACCGTCGACGCCGAGGGAGAGCAGGTCGTTGAGGTACGCGGCGAGCCGGCCGCGCACGTACTCCGACTCGGTCTTGAGGTCGGCGAGGTTGACCAGCTCGCAGTTCTGCACCTCGTACCGGTCGTTGTAGTTGGCGATGTCGTTGTTGCCGTTGCGCCCGCAGTAGTGGAAGTCCTGCGCCGAGTAGATGCCGGGATAGTTGTAGTGGCCGTACGACGAGCCGGCCCAGCCGGTGCCGCCGTTCTCCTGGCCGGACATGTGGTTGACCACGGCGTCGACGATCACCTTCACGCCCGCCGCGTGGCACGTGTTCACCATGGACTGGAACTGCGCGCGCGTGCCCTTGCGGGACTCGATCCGGTAGCTGACCGGCTGGTACGACACCCACCACTGGTTGCTGTTGACGTGCTCCTGGGGCGGGGACACCTGCACGTAGCCGTAGCCCTTCGGGCCCAGCGTGCTGGTGCACTCGGCGGCCACCGACGTCCAGTTCCACTCGAAGAGCTGGACGATGACCTTCTTGGCGCCCGGGGTGGCGGCGGTGGCCGGGGGAGCCGCCGCCGTGATCGGGACGAGCAGGCTGGCGGCCAGGCCCAGGGCGAGCGCCGCGGCGCGGAATCGGCGTCGATGCATCAGGACTCCTGCGGGGGTGCGGGGGATGCGGGGGAGTGGAGCCTGTCTCAGTGCTGGCTTCTTGCAGCCCGCGCTGAAATTTTGCGGCAAGGTTACGAGAATGTTGCAAGGACTGTCAACGTATGGGCATTCGTCGTTGCGTCAGGCGCTACACGCGCGTCCGGACCGGACGGTTCGAAAAACCGGCCGAGAAATTCGCCACCGGAGGTGATCCGTCCGCGCCGTCGCTCCGTACCTGAGTGGGGAGCAGGGTCGGCCGGTGGGGGCGCCGCCGCGAGACGATCGAGGAGCAGATGGCCCGGGCACAGCAGAACGAGAAGACGACGACCGTCCGGACCACCACCAGCAGCCGTGGTGCCCGGACCATGTCGAAGTCCGCGATCGCGGCGCTGACCGCTTCCGCACTCGGCCTCGCGTGGGCCGGAGTGGAGCTGGCCGGCGCCGGCGGGCTCATGTACTCGTACGGATTCTTCTTCACCGAGTTCTTCGCCGGGGTGGTCGCCCTGGTCGCGCTCAGCATCACCGTCATGCTGGGCCTGCTCGCCACCGACCGCCTGGTGCTGCTCATCCGGCACCGCGTGCTGCTCCAGTCCGCGCACCGCGCCACCGGCGTGCTCGGCGTGGCCGGACTGGTCTTCCACGTCATCACCAAGGTGGCCATCGGCCGGGCCGGTCCCACCGACGCGGTGGTGCCGTTCATCGGCGGCGCCGGCCTCTACGTCGGACTCGGCACCGTCGCCGCGCTGCTGATGGTGGGCGTGCTCTGGACCGGAATCGTCCGGGTCCGGTTCGCCGGCGTCGGCCCCAAGTGGTTCTGGCGGGCGCTGCACTCGATGGCCTACGTGTCCTGGCCGTTCGCGCTGGTGCACGGCCTCAACGCCGGCCGTCCCGCGGCGACCTGGGTGCTGCTCAGCTACCTCGCCTGCGTGCTGGCCGTGGTGCTGGCGCTGATGGTGCGGCTCTCCGTCCACCTGGGTAAGCGCAGCCGGGAACAGCACCAGGCCGCCGCGCTCAACAAGGCCATGGCCGGCAAGGCCGAGGAGCGGACCGGCGTGTTCGCCGTGCTCACCCGCAAGAAGGACACCGCGAAGGAGGACAGCGGCGCCGGCCGGGGCCGCTGGGCCGAGGCCACCGCCACCTGGACCGCGCCGGCCGGCACCGCCCGGCGGCGCGACCCCGAGCGGTTCGCCGTACCCGTGGTGCCGGAACCCGGGTCGCTGCGCGAACCGGTCCGCGCGTCCGCCCGCCGCCGCGACGAGGAGCGGGTCGCCACCCGGGTACGCGAGGAGGAGCGCGAGCCGGTCCTCTTCGACCGGGACGAGGAACTGGTGCCGGCACGCCGGTCCGACAGTGAACGCTCCCGCCGTCGTCGCCGGTCCGAGGAGGAGCCGGCGGGCCGCCGGTCCCGCACCGACGAGGAGCGGGTGAGCCGCCGGTCCCGGACCGACGAGGAACGGGTCGGTCGCCGCTCCCGGGCCGACGAGGACGTCGCCGCCCGCTACTCGGCCCCGCCGGAGAGCGGTGGCCGCCACTCCGCGCCCCCGGACACCGGGGGCCGCCACTCCGCCCCGCCGGACAGCAGCCGGTACGCCACCCCGGCCGAGGTGGCCCGCTACTCCGCGCCGCCGCGTGCCGGCAGCGAGCCGGAGGAGCCGTGGGACAGCCCGCGCCGCTGGGAGACCCGCCCGGTCTCCGGTGAGCCGATCTCGGCCGGGCCGATCTCCGGCAGCCCGATGTCGGCGCAGCCGCTCAGCGGATCCGGCCGGCGCTACCGGGACGAGGAGGACGTGCCGGAGGAGCCGGACTACTGGCGCCCGCCGGCCCGCTACGACGCCGACGAGGCGTTCGTGGACGACACCCCGACGCTCGTCGACCTCGCCTCCCGTCGCGCCATGCGGGCCGGCAAGGACAGCCGGTCCGGCCGTCGCAAGCGGGCCGACGCGGACGCGGTCGACGGGGCGTACTGGGCCGGGCTGCGGGGTGAGGCCCGGTGACGCGGCAGACCACGGTCCCACCGGTCGCCTGCGTCGGCGAGCCCCGCCTGACCGCCGGGTTCGCCGAGTTCGGCCGGCTCGACCTGCTCGCCCACGAGGAGGTGCACGGCCCGATCGGCCCGATGGAACCGGCGGCGCTGCTGCGGCTCGCCGAAGCCATCGACCTCAAGGGCAAGGGCGGCGCGGGCTTCCCGTTCGCCCGCAAGCTGCGCGCGGTGCTGGAGTCCTGCGAGCGGCAGGACCTCTCCGCCGTGGTCGTCGTCAACGCCACCGAGGGGGAACCGGCGAGCTGGAAGGACAAGGTGCTGCTCACCCGCGCCCCGCACCTGATCCTGGACGGCGCCGCGCTGGCCGCGTTCGCGCTGGACGCGGAGGAGATCGTCATCGGCGTCGCCGACGACGACGTGGGCCGGCCCTCGCTGGCCGAGGCGCTGAAGGAACGCCGGATGCCGGTGCCCACCACGATCGTCACGGTGCCGCACCGGTTCATCTCCGGCGAGGGCGGCGCGCTCGTCAACGGCATCAACGGCCTGCCGCACATCCCGCCCGGCACCAAGAAGCGCTCCAGCGACTCCGGCGTCGGCGGGCTGCCCACCCTGCTGTCGAACGCCGAGACGTACTCCCAGCTCGCCGTCGCCGCCCGGATCGGCCCGTACGAGTACGCCGCGCTCGGCACCGACGACGAGCCCGGCACCGTGCTGCTCACCGTCACCGGGTCGGCGAAGCGGCCCGCCGTGGTGGAGTGCGCCGCGGGCACCCCGCTGCGCGAGATCCTCGACCTGTGCGAGGTCCCGCCCGGCCCCGGCATCCTGATGGGCGGCTACCACGGCAAGTGGATCACCGCGGCGGCGGCGGACCGGGCCGAGGTGTCCCGCAAGGGGCTCACCGCCGTCGGCGGCACGCTCGGCGCCGGCATCATCGTGCCGCTCGGCGCCGACACCTGCCCGCTCGGCGAGGCCGCCCAGGTCGTGCGGTACCTGGCCGGTGAGTCCGCCGGGCAGTGCGGCCCGTGCAAGATGGGCCTGCCCGACCTGGCCCGCTCGGTCGACCTCGCGGTCTCCGGCAGCGCCCCGGTCGAGCTGGTCCGCGCCGCGGCCGGGGACGTCAAGGGACGCGGCGCGTGCAGCCACCCGGACGGCACCGCCCGGTTCGCGCTGTCCGCCATGGAGGTGTTCGCCGACGACCTGCGGCTGCACGCCACCGGCGAGGGCTGCGGCAAGCGGGTCAAGGGCATGATGGGCCTGCCCGGCGCGCCCGACGCCAACCCGCAGAAACTCACGCTCGACTGGTCCCGCTGCGACGGCCACGGGCTCTGCGCGCACGTGGTGCCGGACTTCATCCGGCTCGACGGCAACGGCTACCCGGCGTTCCCGCCCACCCCGGTGCCGACGTGGCTGCGCGAAGGCGCGCTCAAGGCGGTAAAGGTCTGTCCCGAACTCGCGCTTCGCCTGGTCCGGGCCGAGTAGAACCCAGGAGCCGCCGATGCGTACCGCCGTTCGTGTGACCGCCGCCGTCGTACTCGCCGCCACGCTCGCCACCGGCTGCGCGGCCGGGCCCGAGGCCGGGGCGGTGGCACCCGCGGCCCCCGCCGCCGCGCCCCCGGACGTCGCGTCCCCCGCCGCGACGCCGGGCGGGCCGACGTCCGCGCCACCGGCCGCGGTGCCGGCCACGCTGGCGTTCACCGGCAAGACCCTCGACGGTACGGCGTTCTCCGCCGCCGCCCTGGCCGGGCGGCCGGTGCTGCTCTGGTTCTGGGCGCCCTGGTGCGCCACCTGCGCCAGCCAGGCGTGGACGGTCGCCGAGATCGCCCCCGCCTACCGGGACACGGTCCCGATCGTCGGCGTCGCCGGGCTCGGCGAGCAGAAGGCGATGAAGGACTTCGTCACCGAGTTCGACCTGGGCGGCACGACCCAGATCGACGACCGCAACGGCGCGCTGTGGCGCCGTTTCAAGGTGACCGAGCAGAGCACGTTCGTCGTCCTGGACCGGACCGGCCGGGTCGTCCACCAGGGATTCCTGGACGGTGAGGCGCTCACCCGGCAGGTCGATACGCTGGCCCGGGGATGACCGGCGCGCTGCTGCTCGCCCTGACCGCCGGCATGCTCGGCGCGGTCAACCCGTGCGGCTTCGCGATGCTGCCCGCGTACCTGTCACTGCTCGTCGCCGGGCCCGACGGCGGGCGCGGCGCGGTCGGCCGCGCGCTCACCGCGACGGCCGCGCTCACCCTCGGGTACGTGCTGGTGTTCGGCGCGTTCGGGCTGGCCGTGGCACCGGCCGCCGACTGGTTGCGCCCTCGGCTGCCGTGGCTGACGGTGACGCTCGGCGTGCTGCTGGCGCTGGCCGGGTGCTGGCTGCTCGCCGGCCGTCGGCTGCCCGCCCCGCGCCCGCTGCGCGTCGCGCCCCGGCTCACCCGCACCTGGCCGTCCATGGTGCTGTTCGGCGCGGCGTACGCGCTCACGTCGCTGAGCTGCGCGATAGCGCCGTTCCTGGCGATCGTGGTGACCAGCATGCGGGCCGGGTCGCCGCTGCGCGGGCTGGCGCTGTTCGGCGCGTACGCGCTGGGCATGGCGCTCGTGGTCGGGGTGGCCGCGCTCGCCGTGGCGCTGCTGCGCGGCCGGGTCGTGGCGCGACTACGCGGCGCGGGCGCCTGGGCGCCGCGTCTGAGCGGCCTGGTGCTCGTGGTCGCGGGCGGCTACGTCGCCTGGTACGGCTGGTACGAGGTGCGCCTCGCCCAGGGCCGGTACGACGCCTTCACCGACCCGGTGATCCGCGCCGCCGCCGAGGTCCAGCAGACCCTGGTGAACGCCGTCGACACTCTGGGCCCCGCGGTCCTCGCGGCCCTGCTCCTGGCCGCCGTGCTCCTCACCCGCCCCCGCCCCCTTTCCCGCGATCTTGCGGTTGGGGCCCGGGCGGAAGGGGTGAAGCGGACTTCTCGCGGGCCGGAAGTGCAAGATCGCGGGAACGGGGGCGGCGGCGGCGGGGGAGCGGGTCAGCGCGGGGTGAGGCGGTCGGTGCCGAGCTTGTCGCGCAGGACCTCCGGGACCACCACCGAGCCGTCGGGCTGCTGGTGCTGCTCCAGGATGGCCGGGAACAGGCGGCTGGTGGCCAGCGCCGAGCCGTTGAGCGTGTGCACGAAACGGGTCTGCTTCGCGCCCGGCTCGCGGTAGCGGATCGCCGCCCGGCGCGCCTGGTAGTCACCGGCCCAGGAGACCGACGACACCTCCTTGTACTTGCCGGTGCTCGGCATCCACACCTCGACGTCGAGCGTCTTCTTCATCGAGGCGCTGGCGTCACCGGCGGCCAGCAGGCTGGTCTGGAAGTGCAGACCCAGCTTGCCGACCAGGCCCTCGACGTGCCCGACCATCGCCTCCAGCGCCGCGCCCGCCTGCTCCGGCAGCGTGAACTGGAAGATCTCCACCTTGTTGAACTGGTGGCCGCGCACAGTGCCGCGCTCGTCGGAGTGCGACCCGGCCGCCTCGCGCCGGTAGCACGGCGTGTACGCGAACGCCTTCAGCGGCAGCTTCGGCGTCTCCAGGATCTCGTCCTGGTACGCGCCGAGGATCGCCGTCTCCGCCGTGGGCAGCAGGAACTGGCCGCGCGAGGACGACTGCTTGTCGATGTGGTAGACGTCGTCGTGGAACTTCGGGAACTGCCCGGCCGCGTAGCCGGCGCTGTCCAGCAGCAGGTGCGGCGGGAGCAGGAACTCGTAGCCGGCCTGGATGTTCTGCTCGATCAGCCAGTTCACCAGCGCCCACTCCAGCCGGGCGCCCAGACCGGTGTACATCCAGAAGCCCGAGCCGCCGAGCTTCACGCCCCGCTCGTGGTCGACCAGGCCGAGCGCGCGGCTCAGCTCCACGTGGTCGCGCACCTTATCGATGTCCGGCGCCTCGCCGAACGTCCGCACCACCCGGTTGGCCTCCTTGCCCCCGGCGACCACGTCGTCGGCGGGCAGGTTCGGCAGCTCGCTCATCACCGCGCGGAGCCGGGACTGCACCTCGTCGAGCTGGGACTCCAGCTCCGCGAGCTGCTTGCGCTCGGCCTCCGGGGCGACCGGCTGCGGCGTGCCGCCGGACCGTTTCGCCTCCGCGTACGCCCGCGCCTCGGCCTTGCGGCGCTGCCGCTCGGCGTCGATCTCCGTGATCAGGGCGCGTCGTTCCTGGTCGAGCCGCTGGATGTCGTCCAGCGTCCGGGTGACCTCGGCAGGATCCAGACGCTTCGCCAGCGCGGTCGCCACCGCCTCGCGATCCTTCCGGATCAACTCCATGTCGAGCATGCTGCTCGTACGCCTCCGTCCAGGCAGTCAGGTGGGACCTCCAGATGCTACCGTCGCGCCCCCGTCGCCCCGGCCCGGCCCGCACAGCCCGCCGCCGCAGGGCCCGTTTCGGTGACGGCGCGTGACGGTGGTGCTGTCGGAGGGGTGTACTCACAGTCCGTGACGGTGCGCTGGTGCCCGCTCCGACCCGCGTCCGCTGGCCGGCGTGCTGACCTGGTCAATCTGACGGATCCGCCTTCGGGCGGGCTTGCCCCTTCGGCGACTTTGCTCTGCAGCCACCGACGCGGCGTTCGACGCAGCGTCAGCGTCGCGCGGATGGTTGCAGAGCAAAGTCCGCGAAGGGCAAACATCCCGGGGGAGCGTTCGCATCACGCACAGTCACTGGCGTCTTCCGCCGGGGCCTGGCTGAGGCCGGGTGGCGGAGGCGGGTGACGGAGGCCGGGTGGCGGAAGCCGGGGAGCGCTGAGCGTCAGAGGCGTACCGGCATCAGGACCGAGAAGGCGTGCGCGTCGTCGGTCCGTCGCACGGCCAGCGGAGTGATCGGGCCGTCCAGCTCCAGCACGAGCTGGCCGTCGCCGGACCCCAGCGCGTCCAGCAGGTACTCCCGGTTCACCCCAACCCGAAGCGCGTCAGCGCCGGCCGCGCCGGCCGGGTCGACAAGGCGCAACTCGCCGCGGCCGTCCAGGCCGAGCGCCACCACCTCGTGCTCGACGCCCTCGTGCGCGCGGTGGCAGACCGGGACGCCGTCGGCGGTGAGCGCCGCGCGCAGCGCCGCGCCGTCGACCGGGATCCGGTACGCGGGTACGTCACCGAGCTGCGCGCGCAGCAGCCGGCGGTAGTCCGGGAAGTCGTACGGCAGCGGTACGGCGGTCAGCGGCCGGCCCGCCACCGTGACGGTCACCCGGCCGGGAGCGACGACGACCTCGGCGACGTCCGAGCCGTCGGGGCCCGACACCGAGCCGGCAGCGTCCAGCAGCGCCCGCAGCTCGTCGACGGCGGCCACCGGCAGCAGCACGCTCACCGGCGGGCCGTCGACGGTGCCGGCGACCCGGGCCACGGCGAGCCGGAACCGGTCGGTGGCGAACAGGTGCACCCCGTCGAGGGCGACCTCCAGCAGCACGCCGGACAGGACCGGCAGCTCGGGATCGGCGCCGACGGCGAAGCGTACGGCGTCCACGGCGGCGGCCAGGTCGGTGCGGGCCAGCGCGAGGCGGGTGGTCACTGTGGGCTCCTCCGGGTCGATCAGGCAACGGATCCGGGAGAGCTCGCGACGCGCGTCGGCCAGGCCGTCCTCCAGGCGGCGCAGGTGCGCGTCCAGCAGCCGGTGCACCTCGGCCGGCCGGTGCCGGTTCCGCAGCGCCTCGGCGATGCCGGCCAGCGGCATCCCGACCCGCCGCAGCCCGGCCACCAGCCGGGCCGGGTCCACCTGCTCCTCGGTGTACCAGCGGTAGCCGGTCACCGGGTCCACCCGGGCCGGGGCCAGCACCCCGGAACGGTCGTAGAACCGCAGCGCGCTGACCGTCAGGCCACTGGCCCGGGCCAGCTCGCCGATGCTGCGAAGCTCGCTCTCCACGGCCGTCATCCTGTGACCTCAAGCGGGTCGAGGGTCAACCTCACGCCGGCAGCGTGCGGAACGTGATGCCCGCGCGTACCAGCCGGTCCAGCAGCGCGTCGCCCATCGCCGCGACCGGCGTGACCTGCCCGGCGGTCTCCGGCAGGTCGTCGAAGGCCAGGCAGAGCGCCGACTCGGCGAGCATCTTGGCCGTCTCGTCGTAGCCCGGGTCGCCGCCGGCCACCTCGGTCACCACCCGGCGGTCGCCACCGGTGCCCACGAACCGCACCCGGAACCACGACTTGGCCCGCTGCTCGGCCGTCGGGCCCTGCCCGGAGGCGAGCCGCCCGAGCAGCCAGCGCCGCGTCGGCGCCACCTTCACCAGCCCCATCACACCGGCCAGCCCGACACCTGCGACGAGCACCGTGGGCAGCCGCTTCAGCGCGGCGAAGTGCCGGTAGCGGAAGTCCGGGCCGTACTCCGGGCGGGCCGCCGCGGACCGGCGGACCACCTGCGGGTCGATGGTGGGCAGGGGCACCGCCCACTGGCCGAACTCGCGTACCCGGCCGACCTTGCCCGGCACCGCGCGGACCCGGCGCCCGTCGGGCTTCGGCTCCATCGCCCGCCGCGCCCGCGCCGCGCGGCTCGTCTCACCGGTACGGGAGAACGCGGTGAGCGCCGAGTGGTACGTGCCGGCGGAGAACCGGCCACCGGCCCGCACGTACCCGTCCACGGCGATCGGCCCGTCTGCGGGCAGTTGCTTGACCGTGTACCAGACGCCCAGGTCGTGCGGGATCGAGTCGAAGCCGCAGGCGTGCACCAGGCGGGCCCCGGTGCGTACCGCCTCGGCGTGGTGCCGCACGTACATCCGGTCCACGAACTCCGGCTCACCGGTGATGTCGAGGTAGTCGGTGCCGGCCGCGGCGCACGCGGCCACAAGCGGCTCGCCGTGGTGCACGTACGGCCCGACGGTGCTGGCCACCACCCGGGCGCACTCCGCCACCGCGCGCAGCGACGCCGGGTCGGTCACGTCGGCGGTGAGCAGCGGCAGCTCGGCCAGGGCCGGGTCGATCGCGGCGAGCCGCTCCCGCACCGCGGCCAGCTTGTCCGGGTTACGCCCGGCCAGCGCCCAGCGCAGCCGCTCCGGCGCGTGCCGGGCCAGGTACTCGGCGGTCAGCCCGCCGGTGAAGCCGGTGGCGCCGAACAGGACGAGGTCGTACCGACGGTCTGCGCGCATCCGCCGAGTGTGCCATCCACGGCGCTCACCTTCACGGCGTGAAGACCACCCGGACGCAGCCGTCGGCCCGGTCGCGGAACAACGCGTACCCGTCGGCGCCGCGCTCCAGCGGCATCCGGTGCGTGGCCAGATGCTCGGTGACCAGCTCGTCGCGGGCCATCCGGGCCAGCAGCTCCGGGATCGCCGTCGCGCCCCGCCGCCGGGCCGCGCGGACGGCGAGGCCCTTGTCCGCGAGCGCGCCGAGCGGGAACCGGTCCACCACCCCGGGCCGGGCATCGAGCACCACCACGACGCCGCCCTTGCGGCACGCGTGCACCGCCTCGCGCAGCGCCGCCCCGCCGTCCGCCTCGGTCAGCGGCCACCGGTTCGGCTCGGCCGGCACCCCGGAGGCGTCGACGCAGACGTCCGGGCCCCGGCCGCCGCTGCGCTCCCGCAGCTCGGCGAGCACGTCCACGTACCTGTGGTTGAGCGCCTCCACCCCGGCGCGCCGGGCGACCATGCTCAGCCGGTCGTCCCGGTCGTCGACCACGATCACCCGGTCCGCGCCCCGGGCCACCGCCGCCCCGGCGGTGAGCTGGCCGACCGCGCCCGCGCCCCACACCGCCACCACGTCGCCCGGGGCGACCTCGCCCAGCTCCGCGCCGTACCAGCCGGCCGGCGCGGCGTCGGCGGCGAACACCGCGCGGTCGTCGCTCACCGACTCCGGTACGGCGAACGCGCCCACGTCCGCGTACGGCACCCGGACGAACTCGGCGTGGCCACCGGCGAACCCGCCCAGCCGGGCCGGCCGGCCGAAACCGCCCGCTGACGGCTGGCCCCACTCCGGCTCGGCCGTCACGCCGCTCGTGCCGTTGTCGCAGCAGGCGAGCAGCCCCTGCCGGCAGAACCAGCACGCCCCGCAGGCCACCGCGGCGCCCACCACCACCCGGTCGGCGACCCGGTGCCGGCGTACCTCCGTACCGACCTCGACCACCTCGCCGAGGAACTCCCGTCCGAGCACCTCCCCGGCGGACGCCTCGGGCACCCGCCCGCCCAGGAGCGGCAGGTCCGCGCCGCAGGTGATGCTGCGCCGCACCCGCACGATCATGTCCTGGGCGTTGCGCAGCTCCGGGTCCGGGACGCGACGTACCTCCACCGCGTCGGCCCCGGCCCAGCACAGCGCCCTCATCGCACCGGTCCCGGCCGCTCCAGCGGCGAACGGTCCGCCCGCAGCACCTCGCCGGTCTCCAGGAGCTGCTTGGTCTGCCGCAGCACGTGGCGCAGGTACCGGCCCGGGTCGTCACCGACCAGGTGCGCGGCGAACCCCGGCAACGTGCACTCCCCGCCCAGCGGACGGATCGCCAGCTCCGTGCCGCGACCGCCCGGCGCGGGGCGGGCCCACACCTCGACCGCCCCGTCGAGACGGCGCAGCGGCTCGGGCCACCGCCCGGCCGGGAGCACCCGCTCGGGCTCGGCGGCCACCGTCACCTTCTGCCAGCGCCCCGGCCGTGGATCCGTTGCGGCCCGCTGCGGCAGGCGATCGGCCAGCCTCCGCGCCCCGCCGGCCGCCAGCGCCAGCGCGCCCGCCGCCAGCCGTCTGATCCGCGCCACCTGACCTCCCGAGGTCCCGGCCTCGGGCGGCCGGCGCTGCCCGGCCGGCCGCCCGCGTGCCTCCAGGGTGGGCGAGGGGCGGGTGAGCCGGGGTCGCCCCGAAGGGGTGAACCGGCCCGGTTCGGGTAACCGCTGCCCGCGTCGACAGGGGGAGGGATGCATGCCGGAGGAGGCCGACCAGGTCCGGTTCGTGGCCGCGCCGCACGACACCAGCGAGATCACCGGTACGTCCGATCTGCGTACCGCCGGCATCGATTCGCCCGACCTGGCCGGTGGTCCGCTGCCGGGCGGCCCGCCGCTGCTGGCGTCCCGGTTGACGCCGCCGGCGCCACCCGAGCCGGGTCTGCTGCGGCCCCGGCTGGTGGAGCGGGTGGAGCGGGGCGCGAGCGGGCCGGTGACGCTCCTGCTCGCGCCGGCCGGCTGGGGCAAGACGGCCGTGTTGTCCACCTGGGCGCGGGCGGAGCGGGACGGCCCGGCGCCGGCCTGGGTGACAGTGGGTGAGGGCGACACGGCACGGCGGCTCTGGGGCTACCTGGCGGCGGCCCTGCGGACGGCCGCCGTCGACGACCCGGACGAGGGACCACCGCCACCGGTGCCGGACGGCCCGCCCCGGCCGGAACAGCTGGAGTCGCTGGCCGCCGCGCTGGCCGGACGGGAACGGCCGGTGCTGCTGGTCCTCGACGACCTGCACCGGGTCACCGACCCGGCGGCGCTGTCCGGGCTGGAGTTCCTGCTCCAGCACACCGACGGGCGGCTGCGGCTGGTGGCCGGCGCGCGGCGCGAGCCGCCGCTGGCGCTGCACCGCTGGCGGCTGGCCGGCGAACTGACGCTGATCGGCCCGGACGAGCTGGCGTTCACCACCGACGAGGTCGCCGACCTGCTGGTCGCGCACGGTGTGCCGGTGCCCACCCCGGCGGTGCCCCGGCTGGCCGAGCGCACCGCCGGCTGGCCGGCCGGGCTGCGCTTCGCCGCGCTCGCGCTGGCCGACGGGACCGACCCGGCCCGCGCGGTGGACCGGTTCGCCGGTGACCAGCCGGACGTCGCCGCGTACCTGCGGGACGAGGTGCTCGCCCCACTGGGCCCGGCGACCCGCGACGTCCTGCGCCGCGTGGCGGTGGCCGTCGCGGTCCGCGCCGACCTGGCCGCCGCGCTGACCGGGCGGGCCGACGCCGGGCAGGTGCTCGCCGAGGCGGCCCGGGACGGCGGCTTCCTCCTCCAGGACGGCGGCAACCCGCAGTGGTACCGGCCGCATCCGCTCCTGGCCGACGTGCTGCGGGACGAACTGGGCCGGCTGCCCGCCGACGAGGTGCGCGAGCTGCACCGGCGGGCGGCGGACTGGTACGCCGCCCATGACCGGCCGGCCGAGGCGGTACGGCACGCGCTGACCGCCGGTGAGTGGACCGCCGCCGCCGAGCTGCTGGTCAGCCGCTGGCCCGAGCTGACCCCGGACGAGCCGGCCGCCGCGCCGGCCCCGCCGGAGCCGCCCGCGCACCAGGTCCGCCGGGATCCCGAGCTGGCGCTGGCCGCCGCCGCCGAGCGGGCGTACGCCGGTGATCCGGCCGCCGCCGACGGGCAGCTGCGGCGGGCGCTGGCCCACGCCGACGACCTGCCCGCGCCGCGCCGCGACCGGTTCCGCCGGCTGGCCGCCGCCGTGGAGCTGAGCCTGGCCCGGCTCGGCGGGAACCACCAGGGGGTACGCGAGGCCGCCGACCGCCTGCTCGCCACCGCTTCCGGCCCGGCTGCCGACGCCGGGGCCGACCCGCGTGCCGGGTCGGCCGAGCGCGACGACGTACGCGCGGTGGC